>DASVTG010000586.1:0-9500 GCA_036387695.1 Hymenobacter sp.
CGGCGAGAAGTACAAGGTGCGGGTGTTCCAAAAAGAGGAGCACCGCCGGGAGCAAGCCGCGCTGCTCGAACAGCGCCGCGCCGTGCTCCAAACCGAGCGCCTGGACACCACCGTGCGCCTGCTGCGGTGAACACGCCAACCCAATCAGCCCTCAAGACCCGCGCAACTTGGCCTCGTAGCCGCTTTGGGCCAAGAAGGCGGCAAAGTCATGGGTGGTCAGCATGGCCGCCACCGCCTGCTTTTTGTCGCGGGCCTTGTCGTAAAAAGCTTGACAGATTTTGTAGCCCACGTAATAGCCCAGGTCGCAGGGCTTTTCGGGGGTTTCCTGGGTGGGGTTGGCCAGCCAGTTTCGGGCATCGGCGCCGTTCATTTCCTGCTTGAATGCCTGCCACAGCTCCCGCTCATGGGCGTTGCCGTAGGCGTGCAGGCGGGCGTTGGTGCCAAGATTACCCGTCACCAACTCGGCCACAAAATCGGCCATGCCCTCGCGGATGGCCCCGCTGAGCAGGGTGCCCGCGTAAGGCTGCTGGGTGTTGTGAATCATCTCGTGGGTGACCAGCCGGGGCAGGTCGGCCACGGCGCCGCAGCGGTTGCGCTGCACCAGCGTCAGCTCGGAGGTGTCCACGCCGGGCCCGTTGCTAACCTGGTCGGCCCCGATGAGCAGGCCCGGTGGCTGGGCGGTGCTGCCCGCAAAACCGCCCACCACAAAGTACACTGGGTTGAACCGCACCGCCGGGTACAGCGCCTGCAATCGGCGGAAAGCCGCCAGTATCAGCGGCTTCTGCTCGGCCACCGCCAGGGTGGTTTGCCGCACCGAAGCGTAGTAGCGCGGCCGCTGGGTGATGCGCCGGGCAAACGCGCGGGCGTCACCCTTGTATTTGCGCAAGAAGTACTCCCGCAAGCCGGGCGAGGCCCGTCCGAAATATTGCGCCTCGAACACTTGGTGGGCCTGAGCGGTGTCGCGCATGGCCGCTGGGTAAGCTGCCCAAAAGTTATCAATGTCGGCGGTGACCAGCGGCACCCGCGCCACTCGCCGGATGCCGTTGGTGCAATGCGTGGCGTTGAGAAGCACCGCGGCGCCCAGGCCCAGGGCTCTCCATCTCTTCATTAAGAACAAAGGAACGAGCCAAACGCCCATTACACCAGTCTTTTAAAGAACTCATCCGTGAAATCAGGCGCGAAATGCAGCACGTTGGGCAGGTGCGCAAACTCGGCGGCTTGGTGCGTGGTGGTGAGCACCACGGCCGCCATGCCGGCGTTGCGGGCGGCCTCGGCGCCTTTGGGCACGTCCTCAAACACGATGCAGTCGGCGGGGTCGGCGCGGAGCTGCGCGGCGGCTTTGAGGAAGGTTTCGGGGTGCGGTTTGCTCAGCACCACGTCGTCGGCGCTGACGATGGCCTGGAAGTAGTGCCGGATGCGGAGGTTGTCGAGCACGAAGTTGATGTTGAACGGGATGGCCGCCGAACCGATGGCCATGGGAATGCCTTGCCGGTGAGCCGCCTCCAGAAACTCCATCAAGCCCGGCAGCAGCGCCAGGTGCGGCAGGAATTCCGCTTGGTAGCGCTTTTCCTTCTCCAGCGACAGGCGGTCCATTTCCTCGCCGGTAAACCGGTCGGCGCCGAACATGCGCACCAGCACTTCCTGGTTTTTGCCGTACATCTGCGGCTTCACTTCTTCCCAGGTAAACTGCCCCCCCAGGTCGTGGTTGAACAAGTGCTGCCAGGCGCGGGTGTGGTATTCCATGTCGTGAATCATGGTCCCGTTGAGGTCGAAAATAAAGGCTTTCATGCGGTGAGGATGGTAGTGCGAACTTTGGGGTTGGCGTCCCTGAGCAACTCAGCAGAACGGCTGTAACGGCGCGGGGACGCGAAGCCCAAAGTTAGCTTCGCTGTCCTGCGGGTCGCGCTATTTTGCTTACCGGTCCGTTTCGCTCCTACAAAAACACCCGGAAAGCCGTGCCCTCGCCCACTTCGCTTTCCACTTCCACGCGGCCGCCGTGGCTTTGCACAATGCGGTTGACGAGGTAGAGGCCCACGCCCGTGCCCTCGGTGTGGTCGTGAAAACGGCGGAAAAGGTGAAACAGCTCGTCGCGGTGCCGCTGCACGTCGAAGCCCAGGCCGTTGTCTTCCACCAGCAGCACGGGCCGGCCTTCCTCCAGCCACAGGGAAAGGTGCACGCGGCTGGGCCGGGCCGGGTCGGCGTACTTGAACGAGTTGCCGAGCAGGTTGAGCAGAATGGTGCGCAGGTTGGCGCGGGCGTAGGAGATGGTGGGCCGGGCCGCAAAGTCGGTGGTGACGCGGGAGCGGGCGGCGAGCATTTGGGGGTGCAGGGTTTGCAGCACTTCCTGCGTGAGCTCGGCCAGGTCCACGGTTTCGGCCGGCAGCTCGGGCAGGCGCTGGGCCTGGCCCACGGCGGCCAGGTCGTCGATGGTGGTCGAGAGCTGATGCAGGGCTTCTTCCACCATCGGCACCAGCATTTCCTGCTCGTCGGGGTCGGCGAAGGTGGTGGATACGCGCAGCTCCTCGAACAGGCCCGCCAGGTTGTTGACGGGTTGCTTGAGGTCGTGCGAGGCCGCGTACACGAAGTTGTCCAGGTCCTGGTTGGTGCGGGTGAGCTGCTGGTTGGCCGCGTCCAGCTCGGCGTTGCGGGTGCTCACGAATTGGTTGGCGGCGGTGAGCTCGGCGTTGGTCTGGGCGAGGAGCTGGCGGGCCGCCACTTGCTCGCTCACGTCGGTGGCCACGGCGGCGGCGCCCGTAATGTGGCCTTCGCTGTCGCGCAGGGGCTGGTACACGAAGTTCACAAACACCGTTTCGGGCGCCGACAGGCCGTTGCGGTGCAGCTGCACGGGCTGCTCCTGGGCAACATACGCCTCGCCGGTGCTCACCACTTCTTTCAGCAGCAGCTCAAAGCCCTGGCCGGCCAGCTCGGGCATGGCCGCCAGCAGGGGCTTTCCAAACACTTCGGCGTGGCTGTGCCTCCACAGCGCGCACATGCCGGGGTTGGCCAGCTCGATGACGAATTCCGGCCCGCGCAGCACGGCAATGGCCACCGGCGCTTGCTCAAACAGGCGCTGCAGCTGGGCATCGCGGCGGCGCACCTCGGCTTGCAGGGCTTCGGCTTGCTGCCGGGCCTGCACCTGCTGGCTCACGTCGAAGGCAAAGGACGAAACGCCCACCGTGACGCCGTTTTCCTGGTAGGCCTGGTAGGTGAAATTGAGGTAGCGCGGCTGTGGGCCATTCCCCAGGTCGTAGGTGCCGGCCAGCACTTCGTTGCCAAAATACGGCTCGTTGGTGCGGTACACCTCGTCGAGCAGGGCAATATAGCCGTGCTCCTTCGACTCGGGAATGGCTTCGGCGGTGAGCAGGCCCGTCAGCGTCCGGTCCGGAAACAGGGCCTGGTAGGCGGGGTTCACGTAGTCGATGCGGTGCTCGGCGCCGCGCGCAATGAAGACCAGCGCCGGGGTTTGCTCGAACACCTGGTAGAGGGTTTCGCGCTGGCGCACCAGCTGCTCGGCCGCTTGCAGCGCCTCGGCTTGCATGCGCTCGGTTTCGCGCCGGGCCAGCACTTGCTCGGTCACGTCGAACGCGAAGATGGACACGCCCACGGTGGCCCCGGCCTCTTGGTAGGCCTGGTAGGTGAAGGTGTAGTAGGCTTCGGGCAACAGGTTGCCCGCTTCGTCTCGCATCTGCAGCGGCAGCTCGTTGCCGAAATAGGCCTCGCCGGTGCTGTACACCTGGTCGAGCAAGCCCACAAAGCCAAACTCCACCGTTTCCGGCAGGGCCTCGGCCAGCGGGTACCCCAGCAGCTCGCGCCCCGCAAACAGCGCGCGGTAGCCGGGGTTGGCGTACTCAAACCGGTGCTCCGGGCCACGCAGAATGGCCACGCTGGCCGGGGTTTGCTCGAACACCTGGTAGAGGGTTTCGCGCTGGCGCACCAGCTGCTCGGCCGCCTGCAGCGCCTCGGCTTGCAGGGCTTCGCTGCGCAGGCGGGCCCGCGCCTGCTCGGTCACCTCAAAGGCAAACACCAAAACGCCGTCAATGTGCCCGTATTCGTCGTAGCGGGCTTGCTGGATGTAGTTAAAATACCGTTCCTCCAGCATCCCGTCCGCGGGCCGGGCCAGGGGAATCAGCAGGCTTTGCTCTTCGTGGGTGACGCCCGTTTTGTACACGCGCTGAAAGGTGCGGTACACCTCGTGGTCGGCAATTTCGGGCAAGGCCTGCAGGATGGGTTTGCCCAGCAGCAGCCGCCCCGGAAACAGGGCCTGATACGCCGGGTTCACCAGCTCGTACCGCAGCCCAGGGCCATCGAGAATGCAAATGGCGGCCGGGGCCTGCATGAAAAACCGCTCCAGGCGCGCCCGCTGGCGCTCGGCTTCGGCCGTGCGGTCGGCCACGCGGGCTTCCAGCTCTTGGTTGAGCTCGCGCAGGGCCATTTGGGTCATAAACAAGTCCTCGTTGCTGGCCCGAATTTCCTCGTTGGCGGCTTGCAGTTCTTCGTTGGCGCTTGCCAGCTCCTCGTTGGCCGCGGCGGCTTGCCCCTCGCTGGCCGCCAAGAGCTGGCGGGCCAGCACTTGCTCGGTCACTTCGTAAACAAAAACGAGGATGCCGTCGATGGCGCCCTGGGCACTGCGCCGGGGTTGGTAAATGAAGTTGTAGTAGCGTTTGGCCAGCTCGCTGGGTTGGGAATTGTCGTGGTCGAGCTGCACCAGCATCTCGTTGGCCCGGTACGGTTCGCCGGTGCGGTACACCTCGTCGAGCAGCCCGAAAATGGGCTGCCCGCTCAGCTCCGGCATGGCTTGCCGGACGGGCAGCCCCAGCAGGGTCCGCTCGCCCACCAGCTGCTGGTACAGCGGGTTCACCAGCTCGAACACGTGCTCCGGCCCGCCGAAAATGCAAATCATGGCCGGGGCCTGCATGAAGGTGTTGTGCAGCAGGGCTTGCTGGCGCTGGGCTTCGGCCAGCGCGGCGCGCTCGCGGGCCTGGCTTTCGCGCAGGGCTTCTTCCACCGGCGTGCGGGCGTGGCCGGCCGTGTCATGAAAGCTCACCAGCAGCCCCTGCCCCACGCGCCGGGCCGAGAGCTGGAAGTAATTGTCCAGGCCGTCGCCTTGGTAATTTACGTCCATCCGCAGGGGCTGGCCCGACTCAAAAGCGTCGCGGTGAAAGGCAAACACGCCCGTTTCCAGCGTGTGGGGGTAGTAATGCAGGTAAGTGCCGCTGGGCCGCGCGGGCTGCCGCAACATGTGCTGCGCGGCCGGATTCAGGAATTCGATGCGGAAGTCCACTATCTCATTCCCCTCGCCCCCCCGGATGGGGCAGTACAGCGCCACGCCGTTCAGGGACGCGTCCAGCAAGCTTTGCAGCAAGTCTTCCTGGGGAAATAAGTCGCGGAGTTCGTTGGGGAAAGGCTGGGAAGCAGCGGCAGAAGCGGGCATGTGGCGAAAGTAAGCACGACCCGAAAATGGGCTTAGTCCATACGAATAATTTGGCGGCAAGGACCATGCGGCTTGCGCCGTAGCGGGGTGGCTTTTGCGCCGCCGTCTGCCGGCTCACGGGTGGGCTCCTGACTATTTTTTGCAAGAGCGGTAACGAATCGGCTGAACGCCGGTAACCATCTCAAAGTCGCGCAGTTTTCACGCCCAAACTCTTCCCAGGGCCATTTCAACGCTTTTTCCGGGCGACGATACAGCCAGGCCCTCGTCTTCATACCCTCCCCTTTTTCTGCAACATGGCCCTTTTTACCCTCCCGCTCCGCTCACCTTTTTTCTGCTCTTTTTTGCTCTTTCTTCTGGTTGGGCTGGTGCCTGCCACCGTCAGCGCCCAGTCCGCGGGCACGGTCTCGGGCACGGTGCGCTCGGCGGCGGGCGCGCCCATCGAATTTGCCACCGTGACCCTGCACCGGGCCGCCGATTCCGCCGTGGTAAAAACCGAATTCGCCGACGCCCAGGGCGCGTTTCGGTTCGAGCGGGCGGCGGCAGGCCGCTACCGCGTATCGGCGGCGCAGGTGGGGTTTGTGCGTTTTTGGAGCGAAGCCTTCGAGCTGCCCGAAACCGGCATTGCGCTGCCCGCCTTCGCCCTGCAAACCAGCGCCGCCACGGCCCTGAAAGAGGTGACCGTGGTGGGCCAGAAGCCGCTGTTCGAGCGCCTGGCCGACCGCACCGTGGTGAACGTGGAGGGCTCGACGCTGGCTTCGGGCAACTCTTCGCTGGAGGTGCTGGCCCGCTCGCCGGGCGTGACCGTGGACGCCAACGACAACCTGGCTTTGCGCGGGCGCCAGGGTTTGCTGGTGCTCATCGACGGCAAGCGGCAGCCCATGACGGGCACCGAGCTGGCCGACTACCTCCGCGCCCTGCCCGCCGACCAGGTCAAGAGCATTGAGCTCATCACCAACCCGCCGGCCAAGTACGACGCGCAGGGCGGCGCGGGCATCATCGCCATCAACCTCAAGAAAGACCAGCGCCTGGGCACCAACGGCAGCCTGAACACCAGCTACGGCCGCGGCGAATACGGCAAGTTCACCAGCAGCATGAGCCTGAACAACCGCCGCGAAAAATTCAACGTCTTCTCCTCGGCCACCTACACCAACCGCAAGGGCTTTGGCATTCGCAACACCTACCGGTACTTCTACGAGACGCAAAACGGCGAACCGGTGCTGAAGGGCACCAGCGACCAGCGCAACCGCATGGTCTCGACCGACCATTTCCTGATTTGGAAGCTGGGCACCGACGTGAACCTGTCGAAAAGCACGGTGCTGGGCGGCGTCCTCACCGGGTTTTCCATCCCCAACCCGCACCCGCACGGCTCGGGTGTGAACACCAGCACTTTTTACGACGGCGCGGGCAACGTGCAGAACCACTACACGGCCCTGAGCACCAGCGAGGGCAACAACCCCAACGTCACGGGCAACCTCAACTTCAGGCACACGTTCGGCGAGGGCACCGGCCGGCCCGAGCTCAGCGCCGACGCGGACTACGCGCGCTACAACACGCACCGCACCCAAAGCCAAACCACGCTTTTTGAAACCGGCCCGCCCGCCAGCACCGTGGCCAGCGACCAACGCAGCGAGCTGACCATTCAGGCAATAAAAGCCGACTACACGCAGGCCCTGAACCCCAAAACCCGCATCGAAGCCGGGGCCAAAGCCAGCCGCGTGTTTGCCGACAACAACATCCGCTTCGAGAACACCCGCCTGGGCGAAACCACGCTCGACCGCAACCTGAGCAACCGCTTCCGCTACAACGAAGTCATCACGGCCGCCTACTTCAACCTGAACCGCACCATCGACAAGCTGAACGTGCAGGCCGGCCTGCGCGGCGAGCAAACCCACGCCACCGGCCGCCAGATAACCACCAACGACAACTTCCGGCGCGACTATTACCAGCTATTCCCCAGCGCCGCCCTCAAGTACACGCTCAACGAGCGGCACGAAACCTCGCTCTCGCTGAGTCGCCGCATCAACCGTCCCGGCTACGGGCAGCTCAACCCCTTCCGCTTCATCATCGACCCCGCCACCTCCGGCAAAGGCAACCCCAACCTGCGCCCCGAAACCAGCTACAACACGGAGGCGAACTACACCTTCCGGCAGAAGTACACCGCCGGCCTCAGCTACAGCCTCACCCAGGACCCCATCACGGACGTGGCGTACCCCGAAACCGACAGCACCACGGTGTCGACCAACGTGAACCTGGACCGGCAGCAGTACGTGGCGCTCACGCTTTCGGCCCCCATCACGGCGGGCAAATGGCTGAGCGTTTCCACCAACGCCGTGCTCTACTACATCCATTACGAAGGCAACCTCGCCGGCACCTCGCTGCGGGCCGGCCGCCCCGCGTTCAACCTCAACACCAACAGCACCTTCACCGTCGGCCACGGCTGGAGCGCCGAAGTCAGCGCCCGCTACGACTCGAAACAGCGGGTTGGTTTTTTTGAGTTTAAGCCCTTTGGGCAAGTGGGCGTGGGCATTAAGAAGGAAATGTGGGACCGCAAAGGCACGCTTCGCCTCGCGGCCACCGACATTTTTTACACCACGCCCTTGCGCGCCGTTTCCATCTACAACAACTACCGGCAGGACTTGTACCTGCGCCGCGATTCCCGCGTGGTGACGCTGTCGTTCGGCTGGCGCTTCGGCAACGACAAGGCGACCGCCAACGCCCGCCGCAACGGCGGGGCCGAGGAGGAGCGGCGCCGCGCGCAGTAGCAGCCGGCGCCGGCGCCGACGCGGCTATGCGGGTATTCCCACCGTCCAGCCGCGCCGGGGCTTGGGCTCGCGCGGCGGGCCAGCTTTCTCGACCAGCCGGTCGGCCACGGCCCCCGCCACAAAAGCGTAAATTCCCTTGTGAACCAGGTCAATGACTTGTTCGTCGCGCGGCCAGGTCCAGGGCAGGGCGCCCACGCCCGTGGCGTTTTCCAGCGTCTGGTCGTTGAGCAGGCGGAAGTTCAAGAACAGGAAGGAGCCCACCGGCCCGCGCACGCCTTTGGCGGCCATCAGGCCCCGCACCGCTCCCAGCACAATGCCCTGGCCCCAGTGCATGGTCCAGTTCAGGCCGAGGCGCTGCTCGTCGGGCTTGTGGGGCTGGCCCAGCAGGCGCTCCAGCGTGTGGGCCGGCACGTAGGAGTTGGGGCGGCCGGTGAAGCGCTGCTCTATCTTCTCGGCCAAGGTCATGGCGGCAACCCCGGCGGCGCCAGCTACTATTCCCCAAAGGGCGGCTTCGCTTGTTTTCATGGAATTCGGTGGTGAAGTGGCGGGCGCACCCGGGAAATCAGCAGCACTTGGGTTGGGAGCCAGCCGGGTGCCCCAAAACGTACGCGCTAACTGACAACTAGTTTGGGTGCCTCCGAGCGAAAAGCACGCTGCAAAAGGCTATGGATGAGGTAAAAAAAACCATTTATGGCCAGATTGTAAGCCGTCAAAACTATATGTACCCCCTCAGGCTCTTGGCGTTCAGCCCCGCTTTGCTTCAGCCTGAACCGTTGTGAAAACCGGGTTTTAATTCTTTTGGCGAAACTAGCCATTCAACAAGAAAAAGCCCCCGCCGCAAGGCCTGCAGCCGGCGTTTGCAGCTTGTAATCTTACGCGCATAGTCAGATTGCGGTGTCATCGCCCCGCTGTCATCGCCCGGCTGTCAGCGGTTCGCTGTCATTGCCCCGCTGTCATCGCCCCGCTGTCAGCGGTTCGCAGTCCCCGGTTTACGGGATGTCGCAAATCCCCGATTTTTTTCAGCTTCAAAATCGAAACCAAAGCTATTATTCAAACATTAATTGATTTATATCTGTAAATTTTTTAATATTTTACCAAAAATATTAAATATACTCAATGTCTCATTCATAAGGTTAATGTCCTTTAACCGTCTCAGAGCGGCCCCTACTTTTGAACGTTTTCTCCCCGCACTTACTTGCTGTGGGCACAAATTTCAAAACCTGTCCCGGCGGCTACGTCACTCCCGCGCAACCCGTCATTTTTCCGTCGCACTATCCATTTTTACCCCAACCCTTTTTTCATGAAAG
>DASVTG010000587.1:0-3893 GCA_036387695.1 Hymenobacter sp.
AAAGCCCGTGGCCGCCGGCCTGCAAAGCCCCAGGCAGCGCCCGCGCACGCCCCAGCCCGCACCTCACCCGGCCAACGCTTTGCAACCATGAGGGCCCTGTTATCGGCCTACGCCTGCGACCCCAGCAAAGGCAGCGAGGAGAGCCACGGCTTCAACTGGCTGTGGGAAACGGCGGCGCTGGGCCACGAGGTGTGGTGCCTGACCACGCCCCGCGGCCGAACCAACCTGGACAAGCTGCTCGCCGACCGCGCCGCCGACCCCGTAGCGGCCCGCATTCACCCCGTGTACGTGGCCGTGCCCCCGGCCGTGGACTACCTCTACCGCTGGCAGTTTGGGGTGTATGTGCACTACATGGCCTGGCAGCGGCAGGCCTGGCGGGCGGCCCGCTCGCTGGACCAGCGCGTTGATTTCGACCTGGTGCACCACGTCACCTACAACAGCCTGCAGATGGCTTCCTGGCTGTGGCGCCTCCAGAAGCCGCTGCTGCTGGGGCCCTTGGGCGTCGGCATGCGGGCGCCCGCGTCGCTGCGCAAATACCTGCCGGGCTGGTTTAAAACCGAAACCATGCGCAACGTGGTGGGCAAGCTGCTCACCACCTTCGACCCCAACGTGCGTCAGTCGCTTCGCCGCGCCGCGCTGGTGTTTGCCGCCAACCGCGAAACTGCGGCGCTGGCCCGCCAGCTGGGCGCAACCCAAGTGGAGCTGGCCATGAGCACGGCGCAGCCACCCAGCTTTTTTTCGGCTGCCTACCAACCCCGGGCGCCCCTGGCGGGCCGGGAGCTGCGCATTCTGTGGCTGGCGCGCGTGTACCCGCGCAAGGGCCTGCACCTGGTGCTCGATGCCCTGGGCCGCGTGGACAAGCGGGTGAAATTTCACCTCGACATCATGGGCGACGGGCCGGTGGGGCACCTGGTACCGGGCTGGATTGCCGAGGCCGGCCTGCAGGACCGCGTGACTTGGCACGGCCGCGTGCCCTACTCGGCCATTCGCGAAGCGTACCTGAGCCACGACCTGTTTATGCTGTGCAGCCTGCGCGACACCTACGCCTCCCAGTACATCGAGTCCATGGCCCTGGGCTTGCCCATTCTCACGCTCAACCACCACGGCGCCACCGACTTCATCCCCGACGATACCGGCGTGAAAGTGCCCGTACTCTCAGCCGAGGCTACCGCCAATGCCCTGGCCCGCGCTGTAGAACACCTTTACCACCACCCCGAGGAGTTGGTCGGCCGGGGCCGCGCCAGCTTTGCGTTTGCCCGCCAGTACAGCTGGCCCCAGCTGGTGACCGAGCTGCACCGCCGCGCGGCCGCGGCTTCTCCTCTGCTGGCCAGTCTGGCACCGTTTGCCACCCCGGCACCGGTCGCAGTCAGGTTCCGTGGGGAGGAGTTACAAGTGAAAAGTTAAAAGTGAAGAGTTAAAAGTTGGTTTGTCTGTGTTTAGGAGCAGTTTCAGGGGCCGTGGTGAGGCCTGACTCGGGCGCCGTCTACGACGGTATGTTGAGTACTTAGCCCAAAATGAGGATGCCAGGGGCTGCGCTTAGCTTTTGGCCGACTCCTTAAACTTTTAACTCATCCCTTCCCACATAACCCGGCCGCGGCGCCCCACCATCTCCCTTGCTGTACGAGCAGCTCCTTTTGCCATGCTTTACATCATCATTCCCGTCTTCAACCGGTGGCAGTACACCCGCGCCTGCCTGGAGTCGCTGCGCCGGCAAACCAGCCAGGACTTTCGCATTGTGGTGGTGGACGACGGCTCGACCGACGAAACCGCCGCGGCCCTGGCCCGCGACTTCCCGGAGGTGGAAGTGGTGACCGGCGACGGCAACCTGTTCTGGACGGCGGGCGTGAACGCGGGCATCCGCCGGGCCCTGGCCCTGGGCGCCACCCGCGTCATGACGCTGAACAACGACGTGGTAACCGCCCCCGATTTCGTGGCCCAGATGCTGGCCGCCGCCGCCCGGCACCCCACCGCCGTGCTGGGCGCGCTGGAGTTCGACGCCCACACCGGCGCCGCCGTCTACGGCGGCGAGCGGCTGGACTTTCGCACCAACACCCGCCACGACCTGCTGGCCGAAGTGCTTCCCAGCCAGCGCACCGGCCTGCACGCGGTTACCTACCTGCCCGGCCGCGGCCTGCTGATTCCCAAAGCGGTTATCGACACCATCGGCTTGTTCGACGAAAAGCGCCTGCCGCACTACCTGGCCGACTTCGATTACACCAGCGTGGCCCGCCGCGCAGGCTTCCCAGTATATTGCAATTACGCAGCGCGTCTAGATACCTATCCTGAAGAGAGCGGGCAAACCAAAACCCGGAAACAGCGGAGCTTAAAAGGGTACTTCCAACACCTGTTCGGAATCAGAGGAGGAGGTAATGTGGTGAACTTTACCTATTTTGCGCTAAAGAACTGTCCCAAGCCCTACCTGCCCTACTTTTTACTAAACGGGTATGCCCGCCGGTTGGTGGGCTATTTTCTTCACTAGAGACAGTTTCGTTAACTTAATAGTGCAATTATGAATAAATTTAAACACACGGTCGGCTGGCTCTTTTTTTCTTTGAGCGGCCTGTTGGTGGCCTGTTCTTCGCCCGCTAGCGGCAGCACCATTGTCATCACCCAAGGCGGCACCTATCGGGGGTCGTACCAAAGTTCGTCCTCGTCGGTGCCGTGCGTGCGCGTGGCCACCAGCCAGCCCGTGGTGCTGGAAGGCTGCACCCTGGCCGGCGCCGGCAACCTCATCGAAGCCGCCGAAGGCGCCAACCTGACCGTGCGCAACTGCCGCGGCCAGGCCCAAACCCCGTCGGTGGACAACCAGGCGCCGGGCCGCTTCCTCGACGCCTACCGCGCCCAGAACCTGGTAATTGAGCACAACGATTTCACCGGCACCAGCGGCATCGTGGTCAACCGCTGGTCGGGCACCGGCGCGCCGGGCCAAACCCTGACCGTGCGCTACAACCGGGTGCGCGATATTGACGGGCGCTGGCGCAACGCCGGGGGCAGCACCCGCAGCAGCTTCCTCATTCTGAACACCGTGCAGCGGGTGCCCGGCATGGAAGTGGCCTACAACGAGGTCGTCAACACGCCCAACCAAAGCCTGGTGGAGGACAACATCAACTTCTATAATTCCTCCGGCACGGCCCAGAGCCCGGCGCGGGTGCACGACAATTTCGTGCGCGGCGCCTACCCTTTCCCCGCCACGGCGGGCCAGTTCACGGGCACGGGCATGACCACCGACGGCGACGCCAACACGCCCGACGGCGCCACGGCCTACGTCGAGGCCTTTCGCAACCAGTTTGTGAGCACCTGCAACGCGGCCATGAACATTGCCGCCGGCCACGACATCTATTTCCACGACAACCGACTGGTGACCAGCGGCCTCCTGCCCAACGGCACCCGCCTGCAAGCCACGCACGCCGCCACGGCCGTGTTCAACTTTTACCAGCAGCCGGGCAACGTGTTTTTTAACAACCGGGTGGCCAACAACACCATCGGCTACGTGAAATGGGGCGCCAACATCCCCTACCCCGACCGCCAGGACCTGAGCCCGGGCGCCTGCGCCCCGTGCACGGGCACCACGCACCTGCCCAACCCCGTCACGCCGGCCACCGAAGACGGCGAATGGCAGCTGTGGCAGCAGAAGATTCAGCAGGCGGGCGTCACCATCGGGCCGGTGGGCGCGGCCGCGCCTACGCCGCCTCCCGCCGCAAGCGGCCAGGTCGTCAACCCCGGCTTTGAAGCCGACGGCAGCGCGGTGGGCGCGCCCGCGGGCTGGCAGACCACCGCCGGCGCCGGCACCAACGACAACGCCGACTACACTGAAACCTACCCCGGCGCCCACTCCGGCAGCTTCCACGGCACCCACTACCGCCCCGAGGCCTACGAGGTATACACCTATCAAA
>DASVTG010000588.1:0-2778 GCA_036387695.1 Hymenobacter sp.
TCGGGACTCTTTTGCGTGGTAGGGCCGCGACACCGCCGCGCCCGGCTTGTCGTAGTGCCGCTACATAAGTAGCAAGCACTTACACACCATTTTTTGGTCGTGTTTCAAGCCCTTTTGCTGCTTAGTTTTTCAACAGCTTGAGGGTGACAACGCCGGTGGCCGACTGCACCCGCACGATGTAAACGCCGGGCTTGAGTTGGCTGCCCACCTGCACGGCGTTTGTGCCCTTGCCGGCTTCGCGCTGGGAGCCCGAGGCATCTTGCACCACGTAGCTGAAGTCGCCGGGCTGGGCAACGGTGAAGGATTCGGCCGACGGGTTGGGATAGACCGACGTGCTGGCGTCGGGGCTGCCCGCCTCAGTGCTGGCCACCTCGCCGCTGCCGCGGGCAGCCGACAGGCGGTTGAACAGAAAGCTCTGGCTGGCGGCGCCGCTGCCACAGGTCCACTGCTGAATCAGGGCCCCGTCGGCGGTGGAAGCCGACGACACGTCGAGGCACTTGCTGCTGTTGACGGACACCACGCGGTAGTAGCCGCCGCCCACGCTTTCAATGCGCCACTTCTGGTTGTTGCCGCCGCCGTACGTCCATTGGAGCACGCGTGCGCCGTCGGCTGTGGAGCTGGCGTTCACGTCCAGGGACTTGCCGCTGTGCACGGCCTTGATGGAGTAGGCGCCCCCGCCTTCGTTCGTCACCACCCACCGCTGGTTGTTGCCGCCGCTGTAGGCCCACTGCTGCACGGCGGCGCCGTCGGCGGTGGAGCTGGCGTTCACGTCCAGGGCCTTGTTGCTGTGGCGGGCAACGATGCTATACGTGCCATTGGCCAGCGTGGTGGTTGCCGGCGGCGGAGTAGTCGTGCTGCCAAAAACCGAGGCCGTGAGGGCCGTTTTGGTGCCGTTGGCGCCGTTCACGACGGTGTTGCCCCAGGCCGACAAGCTGCTGCCCGACCAGTCCCGGCTTAGGTCCAGGTAAACCACGCTGCCGCCGTTGCCTTTCCAGGACCAGGCCAGCCAGCCGATGCCGTTGGACTGGGCGGTGCTCAGCACTTGCGTCTCGTTGATGTCGCAGGTGCTGCTGCCTTCGGAGTGCTGGTAGCCAAACTCGCCCACGATAATCGGGATGCCGGCGTTCTTCACCCGGGCCAGGTCGGTGGTGACGGTGGAGTTGCCGCCCACCGACCATTCGCAGTACATGTGCAGGGAGAAAAGCACGTTGCGGCGCGGGTCGGCGGCTTGCACGGCCGGCGCGTACGAAAGCAGCGTGTTCACCTTGTTGTCCTGCCCGTAGCCCGGCGCGTCCACCACAATGGTTGTGTTGATGCCCGCGTTGCGCAACGTGCGCACGGCCGTGATGTAGGCGTCGCGCCACACCGTGCCGGGAGGGTCGTTGGTGGGGCTGGACATGTACCAGTCGCCCCACTCGTTGGCCACGTTGATGAGCACGTAGCGGGCAATGTCGGAACGGGTCAGGAACGACGCCTTGGAGGCCCACCACGTGGCCATGCGCTGCAAGTCGGCGGTGCTGTTGCTGCCGGTCACGTCGTGCAGCTCCACCATGGGAATCATCTTGTTGGCGATGCAATTCTGCACGCACGTTTGCCAGGCGGCGTCGGGGGTGCTGGTGGTCACCACTATGCGCAGGGTGTTGGCGTTGGTGTTGCGGCGGATGTTGGCAATGTTGGTGTTCACGTCGTTCACGAACCAGGCCAGCGGCACGTTGATGCCCTTCATCACAAAGTTGTTGCCGCTGGCGTCGCGCAGCTGGTTGCTGGCAATGGTGAACCCTTGCGCCCACGCCCCCAGGGGCAGGCCCAGGGCCAGCAGCAGCGCCAGCAACAGGTGGCTTGCCCGGCGCCGCGCCGGGCGGTTGGTTGTGGGGCGTTGGCCCGGGGCGCTGGCGGGCGCAGCAGTAGCCAGTAGTGAGCGAAAAGATGAGGCGTTGTTTTCCATTGTGGTAGGGGTTAAGAGGTAAGGGAAAAAGAGTGAAAAAGGAAACAAGTGTCTGTCAAACGGTGCCTCGATGGCCACCCGTGGGCGGGCCGGGCGGTGTCAGCACCCCGCGTCGCGGCTCATGAGCTGATTCCAGCCCAGCGCGTGGCTTGGGCAATTTGGGCGGTGTTTTGGCCGCGGCGGTTTTCGGGCGGCAGCGGCCGAAGTCACGGCGCGGCGGCCCAGCTTTGGGCGCAGGCCGTGGGCAGGCGGCGGGCGCACAGCACGGGCAGAGCCGGGCGGCTGGCGCAGGGAAAAGAGTCGGTTTGGCCAGCGCGAAAGCACGCCAGGGCCGCGAATCGCCACCGGACTGCAAACGATTGCTGGTTGAGCCAACTGAAAGCATGGGTGGGGTAGTCCATCTCATACCAAAGGGCTGGGAATGGGCCAACTGACCCTTCCAACGTCGTAAGTTTACACCCGCCTTTTCGCAGTTTCACGCTATTCTCGGAAATTGATATGATTGTATCATCATTGAATAAAATAGCATAAGGTCAGCCACCTTCCAGCCGCCGAATGGGGATGGCCTGGCGCAGTTGGGCAACGCGCAGCAGACGCGCGGCTAAGCGCAACCGTCGCCAAAAAGCCACCGGGCCCAACGAAGGAAGCGTCCCTCGCTGGGCCCGGTGGCCCCGCAGCCGGGCTTATCAGCCCGGCGCAAGTGTTAGCTGGCCGGCATCGCACGCCGTGCTCAGATTCAACCCGTTTTCTGGAAACCTCCTTTTGTATAGAGCCAGGCACGGCCCCGGACTGCGCCGGACTGCCCCGGCCGGGCGGCTGAGCAGCCCCGGCCC
>DASVTG010000589.1:0-2753 GCA_036387695.1 Hymenobacter sp.
GCCGCACGGAGTGCTACTGCGCTTCCGGCTCGGTGCCGAACGAGACGCTTGCCCTCACGGGCACGCGTTTCTCGTTCACGAGAGATGGCAAAGTCGTTAGGCAGGGCACGTACGTTCAAAACGCCGCTGCCAAGTGCGGCACCACCGGGCCGGTGCCGGTGCTGGCCCTGACCGAAGCCGCCAGTCAGACCGTCAGCAACGTTCCTTTCACGCTCCGCAACGAAGAGTTGGTGCTCGATTACCGGAACCGCTGCATCTCGGACTCACCGCTTGACACGTACGAGCGGCGGCAGTAAGTGCGAATGCCCGGCTACAAGCCCGGCCCCAGGTGCTCCACGCCGTCTACCTGCGGGCGGCCGTTGAGCACTTCGGTCTGCTTGCGGATGCTTTCTATGTGAATCAGTTTGTAGAGCTCGGCCACGAACTTGTCGTTCAAGCTGAGCTTGCCGGCCCATTCCGTGCGGGTGTTGAAGATTTCCTGCCAGCGGTCGAATTGCAGGATTTTGACGTTGTTCTCCTTCTTGTATTCGGCCAGTTCTTCCACCAGCGCCATGCGGCGGGCCAGGGCTTCCACGATTTCGCGGTCGGCCACGTCCATTTTCTGGCGCAGTTCCTCGGCTTTGTTGAGGTACTCGGCGTTGTTGGACGAGCGGTAGCGGTACTGCAGCTCACCGAGTATCTCGCCGAGGCGCTCGGGCGTCACCTGCTGCTCGGCGTCGCTCAGGGCGCGGTCCGGGTCGGGGTGGGTTTCAATGATGAGGCCGTCGTAGTCCAGGTCCAGGGCTTTTTGGGCAATGGGCAGCAGCAGGTCGCGCCGGCCGCCAATGTGGCTGGGGTCGCAGATGAGCGGAATGTGCGGGAAGCGGGTTTTTAGCTCAATGGGCAGTATCCACGTCGGCGCGTTGCGGTAGCGGCTGGGCGCAAACGTGCTGAAGCCGCGGTGAATGGCCGCCAAATCCGTGATGCCGGCCCGCTCCAAGCGCTCCAGCGCCCCGGCCCACAGGGCCACGTCGGGGTTCACGGGGTTTTTCACCATCACGGGCACGCCGGTACCGGCCAAGGCATCGGCCAATTCCTGCACCGCAAAGGGATTTACGGTGGTGCGGGCCCCTATCCACAGCACGTCGATGCCGTGGCGCAGGGCGTCTTCTACGTGGCGGGGCGTGGCCACTTCAATGGTGGTCGGAATGCCGGTTTCGGCCTTCACGCGCTGCAGCCAGGGCAACGCCACCACGCCCATGCCCTCAAATGAGCCCGGCCGGGTGCGCGGCTTCCAAATGCCTGCCCGGAACAAATCGATTTTGCCCAGGGCTTTCAGGCCGTGGGCCGTCGCCATCACCTGTTCTTCGGTTTCGGCCGAGCAGGGCCCGGCAATGAGAATGGGTTGACCTTTTTGGGCCAACATGCGGGCGAAGAACGTATTAGTAGCGGGAGGCATTATACAAGAGCCAAGGTGAAGCCGCAGCTCGGCCACACGCCGAAAAGCGGCACAAACGTAACTCGTTTCCCCGAAACGTTGTTTACCGGTTACCTTCGCCCGCCTATTTTATTCCGCCCAAATTCCCACCGCTAATTTCCTCCGCATGCCCCCCGCCGCTCCTACCCAAGCCCCGCCCATCTCCTTCGAGGATACGCGCGTGGCCTTTGCCTCAAAGTCCGACGCCCAGCTGCGCAAAATCTACGCCCTGTTTGCGGCCATGAACAACGGCAGCTTGGTGAAAACCGGCAGCGGGCTCATGCAGAAGGCGCTGAAATGGGGCATACCGGGCACCAAGTTCCTGATAAAGCACTCCATCTTCGAGCAGTTTTGCGGCGGCGAAACCATCGCCGAGTGCCGCCCCGTCACGGCCGAGCTGGGCAAATACAACATCGGCACCATCCTCGACTATTCGGTGGAGGGCGAAGGCAACGACCGCAGCTACGACCGCACCCGCGACGAAGTCCTGGCCACCATCGACGAAGCCAAACGCTCGACCCACATTCCGTTTTCGGTATTCAAAGTAACGGGCGTGGCCAACGTGGCCATTCTCGAAAAGATTCAGGCCGGGCAGTTGCTGACGCCCGCAGAGGAAGCGGCCCACAACCGCGCCGTCGCGCGCGTGGAAGCGCTGTGCACCCGCGCCCACCAGAACGGCGTGCGGCTGTTTTTTGATGCCGAAGAAAGCTGGTTTCAGCACACCATCGACCTGCTGGCCTACGACATGATGGCCAAGTACAACCGCGAATCGGCCATTGTCTGGAACACCTACCAGCTCTACCGGCACGACCGCCTCGAAGCCCTGCAAGCCGCGCACCGCACCGCCGTGGAAGTGGGTTATTTCATTGGGGCCAAGCTGGTGCGCGGCGCTTACATGGAAAAAGAGGCCCGGGTGGCCAAGCAACGCGGCCATTCAACCCCCATCAACCCCACCAAGCAAGCCACCGACGACCTTTACAACGAGTCGCTGCGCTACTGCGTGGACCACGTCGACCACATCAGCATTTGCGCCGGCACGCATAACGAGGACAGCTCGCTGCTGCTCACCCAACTCATGCAGCAAGCCGGCCTGGCCCCCGGCGACCCCCGCGTGTGGTTTGCCCAGCTCTACGGCATGAGCGACAACCTCACCTATAACCTGGCCAACGCCGGCTACAACACCGCCAAGTACCTCCCCTACGGCCCGGTGGACGCCGTGATGCCGTACCTGCTACGCCGCGCCGACGAAAACACGGCCATAGCCGGCCAGAGCAGCCGGGAGTTTTTGCTCGTGCAG
>DASVTG010000590.1:0-2297 GCA_036387695.1 Hymenobacter sp.
GGTTTCGGCGTTCAGCTGGTTCGCAGTGGTCACGCGAACGGGACCGGAGCCGGCCGGCCGGCCGTTGCTCACGGGCGACCCGCCGTTGGCCGCGGACGGCACGCGCACCTCGATGCGGGTATTGGTCCAGCTCACGTAGTCCGCGTCACGGGCTTTCACGCGGGTGGCCCCGCCATCGTCGGCGTTGCGAAACTCCACGAACCCAGTGCCGCGGGTAGCGCCGAACCCATCGCCGTTGATGGTGAGCACGGCGCCGGCACCGGCAGGCAGGCGCTGCGGCGAAAAGCTGGCAATGGTGGGCGCCAGCGTGCCGCGGCGGGCCGTGGGCGCCGGGGCGGCCAGGGCCGGGTTGGCTTGCAGCACTTGGCGGGCCCGCCCGGTGAAGCGCGCTATTTCTTGGTAAAACGCCGCGTCAATGGCGGGGTAAGCGCGAAAAGGCTCGGCCGCCGTGCGCTCGGCGGGGTTGTATTCGATAAAGCCTTGCTCGCTGCCAAAGGGCGTCCAGGCGCGGCGGCTGGCGGCGGGCAGCCCGGACCACGGCGCCGGCGTGAGAAAGAAAACGCCCTGCTGGCCGGCCGTCAGGTGCAGGGTGTTGGTGAGAATTTGCTGGTCGAGGCCGAGCCGGCCGCCTTCGGTGATGAGCACGAGGCCGGTGGTGTCACTCACCTGCCCTTTCAGCAGCGAAAACACCCGCAGGCGGTGCCGGGTGAACAAGCGGCCGTGGCCGCTGTCCCAAAAACTTTGCGCGTCCAGCACCTGGGCTTCGACCACTAGCCCGGACTGCTGGGCCCGGCTCGCCGGCGCCACGGGCAGCATCAGGCAATGCATGTCCGGCGCCTGAGCCTTAACCGAAGCGGCCACGGCTAGCCCCAAACCAACTGCCAGCCCGAAACGACGGCTCAAAACGCGGAGAAACGGTAGGGCAAGCAGCATAGGCAATAAAGGAAAAAGACGCTGCCCAAGATACGCAAAAGCCCAGGCGAAGGACTTTAAACCGCGTTCAACTCCCCCGCAAATTTCATTGAGAAGGCAGGCTTAACCCGGCGTCACACCACTTTCATTGCGAACGAGGGGAAGCCAAGGCCTGCTTTCATGCCTGCCCCACGGGCGCCGGCTGCGGCTGCCACGAAGGCGAGTTGCCGCGCACCACGGGCCAGCCGTCAGCGTATTCCACCTTATCGAGCAGCAGGATGCGGCGCGAGTACCCTTCGGAATCGTCGATGGCGTCGAAGGTGGGCTGGCGCGGGTCAATGGCGTGGTAGGCCAGCCAGTCCTGGCCCGCCGCGTCGGTCACCAGGCAATTGTGGCCGGGGGCGCGCCAGTGGGCGTTGGCCGCGAGCAAGGCGGTGTGCGGGTTGGCAGAAGCCGCGGCGTAGGTTTCGAACGGGCCGGTGGCGTGGCGCGCCCGGGCCACCAGCACCGCGTAATGGGCCTTGGCGCCGCAGCAGTTATCGCCTGAAAAAAACAGGTAGTACCAGCCGTCGCGGTAGTGCACCCAGGCGGCTTCCACGAGGCGGTGGTAATCGTCGGGGTCGTCGGACACGCTGGGGTGAATGACGGCCTGGGCCTCGGTGCCGGGTTGGAAGCTGAGCCGGTCGGGGGCCAGCTCGCGCACCCAGATGGGCCCGAAACCCGAGCCCCAGTACAGCAGCCGCTGCCCCGTGGCGGGGTCGTCGAAAGCCATGGGGTCGATGCAGGTGAAGCCGGGGCCGGGCAACAGCGGCTGGCCGCTGTCCACGAACGGACCCGCGGGAGAGCCGGCCACGGCCACGGCCAAGCTGAGGTGGTCGGCGCCATCGGGCCGGGCGGAGTAGTACAGGAAGTAGCGTCCGCCGTGCTCGCTCACGTGCGGCGCCCATATTTTCTGGCTGGTGGCGGCCCAGGCGGGCTTGTCGGGCAATCCTTCGCCGAGGTACTCCCAGTGCACCAAATCCCGGGACCGCGCCACTTGCAGGTTGATGATGACGCCCTCGCGCTTGGTTTGGGTGCCGTAGGCGTAATAAAGGCCGTCGGCCGCGCGAATGACGGTGGGGTCCGGGAAGTTGTCGTCGAGGACGGGGTTGGTGTACATGGGCAGAGCGCAAGGTTGGGCAGGCAACGCGGCAATTCCCGGCCCAATGGTTTGGTTGGGCCGTGGGAACTGTTGCTGCTGCAGCCATACGTAAGCCGAGGCCACATCGTCAAACGTCCCCGCCAAAGGTTGCTTACTGACGTGCAGCGTGGTTTTCGGTGGTGTGCCTGGCGAGCATATTTTGGGGCCGCGACCCGCAGGCCCGCGGCGCGCCCTAGCTTTGTCG
>DASVTG010000591.1:0-7668 GCA_036387695.1 Hymenobacter sp.
TAAATATTTATACTAACCCGTAAATTGCATTCCCATTTTCTAAATAATTCGGTTTTAACCTCACATGAATCTGTCTTCTCGCACCATTGCCATTCTCATCGCGCTGCTGGTGGCGGGGGTACTCACCACGTACGCGCACATTGGGCCCACGCTGCCGTTTCGGGAGGCTTTTCTTGCGGCTGGCGTCACGGTAGCGGCGTGTTTCCTGCTGGTGTATCTGTCGTTTGAAGCCTTGATTTTTAAGGAGATAAACGGCATCTACGCGGGCCTTGAACACATCAAGCGGAAGGAATTCAAGAAACTGAGCAACAAGTTCTTGTTTCGGCCCGAGCCGGTGAAACGCGTGCGCGATGAAATCCTGCTCATGGCCGAGCGCCGCCAGCAGGAACTTGACGAACTGGTGCGGCTGCAAGCCCTGCGCCGTGAGTTCCTGGCCGACGTGTCGCACGAACTCAAGACTCCCCTTTTCGCGGCCCAAGGCTTCGTGCACACCATCCTGGACGACGAGGACGATGACATCGACCCGGCCACCCGTCGCAAGTTTCTGCGCAAAGCCGCCGCCAGCCTCGACACCCTGGATGCCCTGGTGCAGGACTTGGTCACCATTGCTCAGCTCGAGAAAGGCGTGGTCCGCATGCGCCGCCAGCGCTTCGATTTGGTGGCGCTGGTGCGTGAGATTTTTGAGCTGCTGGAGCAGCAGGCGGCCCGGCGCGGCACGGCCCTCGAGCTTTTCCCGCCGTCGCTGGTCGACACCAGCCTCCTCGTCATCGCCGACCGCAACCGCATTCGGCAAGTGCTGGTGAACCTGATTGACAACGCCATCAAGTACGGCCGCGACCACGGCCGCGTGGTGGTGGCCCTGGTAGAAGGCAGCCGGGCCGTGCGCATTGCCGTGCGCGACGACGGCGCCGGCATTGCGCCTGAGCACCAAGGCCGCATTTTTGAGCGGTTCTATCGCATCGACAAAAGTCGTTCGCGCGAGTCGGGCGGGTCCGGCTTGGGCTTGGCCATCAGCAAGCACATTGTGGAGGCGCACAAGTCCAGCATCAAAGTGAAAAGCGTGGTTGGCGAAGGAACCACGCTGGAGTTTAAACTGAACAAGCCCAAAAGCGGGAGCGTGGAAACGAACAAACGCTAGCGGCACGGCAGGCAGCGCTCATCGTCGGCGTGGCGCGGGCAGTACCTTTGGGGCTCCGTATGAAGCTTCCTAACTTTTCCGACCTCGTCGTTTTTGAGAACGACGACTACCTCGTTGTCAACAAGCCGCCGTTCCTGGCCACGCTCGATGAGCGCGTGGGCGGGGCGCCCAACATGCTGCGCCTGGCCCGCCAACACCACGACGACATTCAGGCCGCCCACCGCCTCGACCGTGAAACCAGCGGCGCGCTGGCTTTCGCCAAAAACCCCGAGGCCTACCGCCACCTAGCGATGCAGTTTGAGAACCGCGAGGTGAAAAAGCAATACCACGCCGTGGTGTGGGGCACGCCGCAGCTGAGCGACGAGGTGGTGGAGCGCAACATTGAAACCACGTCGCGTGGCAAGGCCCGCCTCGCCTACAAAGGCAAGCCCGCCGAAACGCACTTCACCACCCTTGAAACCTTCACGCGCCACGCGCTGCTGCTGTGCGAACCCATCACAGGCCGTATGCACCAGATTCGCTTGCATCTCATGTACTTGCAAGCGCCCATCGTGGGCGACAAGGACTACGGCGGCGAGGACTTCTATTTGTCTTCGTTGAAGAAAAAATTCAACATGAAAGAGGGCGAGGAAGAGCAGCCTTTCATCAAGCGCTTTGCCCTGCATGCGTTACGCCTGCAATTCACGGGCCTGAACGGCGAGGAAATAGCGGTGGAAGCGCCGTATCCAAAGGACTTCCGGGTGCTCGTCGAAGCGTTGCGGCAAAACCAATAGCGGCGGCTGTTCATCAACGCCGCACGAAGATGGCCACGTGGGTAGAATCGTGAGCAAACGGTTTGGTCAGGTTGCGGGGCGTGCCGCGTTCCCATTGCAGCGCGTAGCGGGCATCAGCCCGCATGCGGTCGAGTGTTAGCACATAATCGAGCACGGCAATGCGGCTGTCCCAAGCCACCACCGTGCCCGCGGGGAGCGGCTGGTTGTTGGTTAACGCGTCTGGCCGGTAGTGAGTGGGCTTGAAAGGGTCGGTACCCAGTTTAAAATGCAAAGCGGGCATGGCCGTGACCAGTGCTGGCGGCCCGGCTGGATACGTAGCCCGAATCCAGTCGGCTATTTGTTGGCTCAGCACCAGTTCGCCCTGCGGACCAAAGTCCCGGCGCCAGCGCACCGCGTGGTTAAGGCCGGTGAACGGGTAAACCAGTGCCACAGCCGCCAAGCCCACGCGGAAGCGCCGCTGCGTTTGAGGCTGCCTTCCCAGCCGGCTGAGCGCGTCCAAACCACTCAGCGCTACCAAGGCGGCGAGCGGAGTCAGGGCAGCCAGCACGCGCGTCATGCCCAGCGACTGGAAAATGCCCAAGGCCCAAAACACCGAATGGGCTCCGATGTAAGCCACGATGCTGCCGTACACCAACAGCAACTCGGCGGGCCACTGCAGCGGGTTGCGGCGCAATGCCGGCCGCAGCCACGCCAGCAGGCCCCACGCCAGCCCACCCCAAAACAGCACCACGAGCACCCAACCCAACAGCCCCGGCAGATGGGTAACAAAGTCTGCCCAGCCCCCGTGGCCATAGCTGGCTAATTTATACCGGTAGGCGTTGCGTCCGAACACCCATCCTAATTCGCCCAATACAGCCCCACCCACTAAGCTGTAAACCACGAACCCTACCCCCAGCAGCGGCAGAAAACGCCACTGACGGCTTGCAACCACATAAACCACCCACACGGCCAGCAGCACGAAGCCCTCGGCCCGCACGAAAGGCAGCCACGAAAGCACCACTGCCGACCACGCTCCCCGCCGATGCACCGCCAACGCCACGCCGGCCACCAGCACCAGCCCAAACAACGGTTCGGTTAAGCCCGAAAACTGCATCAAAAAGTAGTCGGGCTGGGCGTAAACGAAGGGAACGGCCAGCCAGGGCATCGGCAACCGCAACTGAACGGCCACCCGGAAAGCTAAGTGCGCCGACAGCGCCGCGACCACGCATTGAAACAGCATCATGCCCACAAAGCCGGCCTGTGCGGGCAACACCGTGAGGAGCACAAACAGCGGCTTGGCCCAGGAATCGACGAACAGCAACGGGTGCGCCGGGGCATATCGACTGCACAAATAATGCTGAATGCTGTCGCCGGTGTCGTAAGTGCTTTGGGTGATAAAAGCCAAAACGATTGACAGCATCAGCAATCCGGCCCCTACCCCGTAGGCAAGCCGAGCGTCGGCTGAATCAGGCTTCAACGGTTCATTTGTCATGGGCAGCCGCAAAAGTAAGCGGTGCCGGAACGGGTCGGCACAGAAATATTGCCACACTTCGCTTGGCATTCTCTCGGATTATCAGTACCTTTGTGTCCGTTTTTCCCGAAGCCCAACCGGCTTGGGCTTCTTATTCAATAGTTTAGCATACCTTTTTTTCGACTCATGGACCACCTGAGCTTCAAGACGACCCACGTCAATAAGGCCAACGCCCAGAAGAGCTGGGTTATCGTAGACGCCAGCGTAGCCCCGCTGGGCCGCGTTTGCTCGCAGATTGCCAACATTCTGCGTGGCAAGCACAAGCCTTCGTTTACCCCCAACTCGGACTGCGGCGACAACGTCATCGTTCTCAACGCCGACAAGCTGCGCGTAACGGGCAAGAAAATGACCGAGAAGGTCTACATCACCCACTCGGGTTACCCCGGCGGCCAGAAGCGTCGCACCGTGCGCGAGCAGATGAACCGCGACTCGCGTCGCGTCATCGAGCACGCCGTGAAAGGCATGCTGCAGGACAACAAGCTGGGCTCGGCTCAGTACCGCAACCTGTACGTGTACCCCGGCATGGAGCATCCGCACGAGGCCCAGCAGCCCGTTGCTATCGAACTCAAAAACCTGTAAGCCACGACGGCTTGCTTTCTTTAATTTTTCCACTAAATGGCAATTACCAACACCTCTGGTAGAAGAAAAACCTCGGTGGCCCGCATCTACATGCAGGCCGGGCAAGGGAATATCACTATCAATGACCGGGACATGAAGGCGTATTTCAGCAACGAGCTGCTGGAAAACGTTGTGAACCAGCCCCTGGCAATTCTTGAGCAAGTCGGCCAGTACGACATCAAGGTGAACGTGAAAGGCGGTGGCATTTCGGCTCAGGCCGAGGCTATCCGTCTCGCAATCACCAAGGCGCTCGTGAGTGACAACGAGGAGACTCGTCCCGCTCTGAAAAAAGAAGGCTTTCTGACCCGTGACCCGCGCATGGTGGAACGCAAGAAATTCGGCAAGCGCAAGGCTCGTCGCTCGTTCCAGTTCTCGAAACGCTAAAACCAGGAGGATACTATCATGGCTCAGACGACTTATAAAGACCTGCTCGACGCGGGTGCCCATTTTGGTCACCTCACCCGCAAGTGGGACCCCAAAATGGCGCCGTACATCTTCATGGAGAAGAACGGCATCCACATCATTGACCTCAACAAAACGCTGGTTTCGCTCGACTACGCCGCCACTGCTATTCGCAACATCGCGAAAAGCGGCCGCAAGGTGATGTTCGTAGCCACCAAGAAGCAGGCGCAGGAAATTGTAACCACCGAAGCCGAGCGCTTGAAGATGCCTTTCGTTACCGACCGGTGGTTGGGCGGCATGCTCACCAACTTCGCCACGGTGCGCAAGAGCCTGAAGAAGATGGCCACCATCGACAAGATGGTGAAAGAGAACACGGCCTACGCCGCTCTCGCCAAGCGCGAGAAGCTGATGATGTCGCGTGAGCGCGCCAAGCTGGACCGCGTACTCGGTGGCATTGCCGACCTCGGCCGTCTGCCCGCTGCCTTGTTCGTAGTGGACGTGAAGCGCGAGCACATCGCCGTGAAAGAAGCTGCTAAGCTGGGCATCCCGGTTTTTGCTATCTGCGACACGAACTCGAACCCCGAATTGGTGCAGTTCCCGATTCCCGCCAACGACGACGCCTCGAAGTCGATTCAGCTCATCGTGGGCGTGATTGGCAAGGCCATCGAAGACGGCCTGTCGGAGCGCAAAGTTGACAAAGAAGACGCCGACCGCAAGGAAGCCGATGAGGCTGCCATTGCTGAAAAAACGGCTGCTGACGAAGAATAGTCCCTTCTTAGCTCTTTGAAAAAAGGGAACCTTGTAGGAACGTGCCTTGGCGCGTTCGGCGCAGGGTTCCCTCTTTTTCTAAAGGCACCTTTCGTTTTTAAACTCAACGATTGAACGCGCTAAGGCGCGTTCCTACACAAACCTTTAACCCCCACATCTAATGGCCGCTATTACCGCCGCAGACGTAAACAAGCTCCGCACCATGACCGGTGCCGGCATGATGGATTGCAAAAAAGCCCTGACCGAAGCCGAGGGCGACTTCGAAGCTGCGCGCGACATTCTGCGCAAAGCCGGTCAGAAAATCGCTGACAAGCGTGCTGAAAACGAAACGTCGGAAGGCTTTGTGGCCGTGAGCGTGAGCGAGGATGGCACCACCGGCAAACTGGTGGCCCTGGCCTGCGAAACCGAATCGGTAGCCAAAGTGGCTAACTTCCGCGAGCTCGTGCAGCGCATCCTGGACGCCGCTGTTCGCACCAACGCTACCAGCAAAGAAGACCTGCTCGCTACCCAGGAAGAAGATGGCCTGACCATTCAGGAGCACATCACTGACTTGATGGGCAAAATCGGCGAGAAGCTGGACCTGACTTACGCTACCCTCTCGGCTGAGAAAGTGGCTTCGTACATCCACTCCGACAGCAAGAAAGGCGTGCTCGTGGGGTTGAAGAACGTAGGTTCGGCCGACGCTGCTGCCGTGGGCCGCGACGTAGCCATGCAAATTGTGGCCATGAAGCCCGTTGCCGTTGACAAAGACGGTGTGGACTCGGCTACGGTAGAGCGCGAAATAGAAATCGGCAAAGAGCAGGCGCGTGCCGAAGGCAAGCCCGAGGCGATGCTGGAGAAAATTGCCCAAGGCAAGCTGAACAAGTTCTACAAGGAGAACACCTTGCTGAACCAGGAGTTCGTGAAAGATAACTCGCTGACCATCGCCGCCCTGCTCGACAGCAAGTCGAAAGGCATGACGGTTTCGGACTTCAAGCGCGTGGCTATCGGCGCTTAATTGCGGCTTGTAGCTGAATGAGAAAGGCCCGCTGGCATTGCGCTAGCGGGCCTTTCTCATTCAGTTTTGGCATATGAATGAAAATCGCAAAGCTTTATTCCGGGAATTGTTGTAGTGGGGAATGGTAGAAGTTCGCTTAGCAACGAGTCAGCACGGCTTGACCATTAATCCCATACAGCTCTGGCAGCGCCGTAAACGCATTGCATTTGCGCACGAAATTGCTGAGTGGCTTCACAATTTGGCTCAATTTTCTTCGCTTGGTTTTGAGCAGTTCGATGAAGGCAGGTTTTGGGAAGATTATGCAGCCTTTCGAGGGAAATATCCTTCAGGTAAACACCAGAGCTTACTTGATAGAACAATCCACGCACTGCAAGCGCCTTGAGCTATTTATGCAACTGCTCCCACGCCTGCACACGCGCCTTGGCGTTCTGGCGGATATTCATGTAGAACAGCGCGTAATCGGCGATGTGGAAAGAGTGGCGCAGCTCGGGGCGGCCGGGGAGCAGGAAGCGGGGGTAGCCGCCGGGCTTGGGTGGCGTTATCCAGAGGAGGCCTTGGTGGACTTTGGCGTTGGTTACTTGTGGGTCGATGCGCTTGAACGACTCGCTGACGCCGCCGCGGTTGAGACGCACGGGAGCTAGCAGGGTGTCGAGCTTCCAGGTAAGGGGATTGGTGACGGCAAAGGGATGAAAGGGCGGGTAATCGTAGCCAGTGGCAACGGAATTGTAGGTGATGAAGCAGCCGGTTTCGAGGGAATCGGCGCAGGCGCGGATGGTTTGGTACTCGTCGGGCCGCACTTTGTAGCCTATGAGGTAAGCGGCCACGAGCTGGCGGCGCAGCTTGGAGTCGTTGTCGAAAAACTCGTGCAAGAGGCGCGTGGCGTGGTAGGTGCCCTGGCTATGGCCGGCTATGATGATGGGACGGCCTTGGTTGAAGTGCGCGAGGTAGTACTGAAAGGCTGCTTTTACGTCGGAATAAGCCAGGTCGAGGGCAGCTTGGCCGTTCGGAGTTTGCTCGTCGAAAAAAGAATACAGGGTAGCCTGGCGGTAGCGCGGGGCGTAGATGCGACCGGCGGAATTGAAGGCCGTGGCTTGGTGGCGGATGGTGCTGCGGTCGGTATAGCGGTTCAGCTTGCCGCTGTTAATGTCGGCATTCCAGCCCTCGCGCCAATAATACGTGGTGGGGTGGACGAAAAAGACATCGGCAGCCGCCGTGGCTTGTTCGTCGCGCAGGCCCGAATTGCCGGGAACGGCATCCGCTGAATCCCGGCGGTTGGGCAGGGCGGCCCAGCAGCTGTCCAGGGCGTAATTGGGGCCCGTGTAGGGAGTGTAGGTAGTGAAATCGCGGCGCGGCTTCAGCAGGTTGAGGCAGCTGCTGAGGGACAAGAGCACCAGCAGCGGTAGTAAGAAGAGATGGCGAAAAGAGAAATGGGCCACGAACAAATGATAAATCCTGTCCTGCT
>DASVTG010000592.1:0-4239 GCA_036387695.1 Hymenobacter sp.
TGTGCGGGCCACAACCGGTCGGACCGGCAGGCGTAGCCCGACGCCGAAACCGCGCTAGGCAGAAGGTGCGGCGGGACGCTGGCAAACAACAACGCTGCTCTGGCGCTTAAGGGCTGTGTTTGCCTCGAACACCCGGTCCACAACCCATTTCGCTTGCCCTGCCCCATGACCATTCCCATTGCCCCGCACTCCGCCCAGCCCTTGGCCGTCAACCGCCTCGGCTACGGCACCATGCGCCTGACCGGCCCGGACATTTGGGGCGAACCCGCCAACCGCGCCGAGGCGCTGGAAATCCTGAAAACCGCCGTGTCTAGCGGCGTCAACTTCATCGACACCGCCGACTACTACGGCGAGGACGTCACCAACCGCCTGATTGCGGAGGCCCTGCACCCCTACCCGCAGAACCTCGTCATCTGCACCAAAGTGGGGGCCACCCGGAAGCCCGACAAAAGCTGGGTGCCCTTCAACACCCCCGAAAACCTGCGCACCAGCATCGAAAACAACCTGCGCACCCTGAAACAGGAACAGATTCAGCTGGTGCACCTGCGGCTGATGGGGCACGGCCCGGTGCCGCTGGCCGAGCAGCTCGGGGCCATGTTTGAGCTGCAGCGCGAAGGCAAAATTCTGCACGTAGGCCTGAGCAACGTCACGCGGGCGGAGCTGGCAGCCGGCCTGCAGCTCGGGCCCATTGCCACCGTGGAAAACATGTACAGCTACGCCCAGCGCACCACCGTGCTGCTGCCCCACGGCGCCAACCCGGGCGGTGAAGAAGTGCTGGACCTGTGCGAGCAGCACGGCATCCCGCTCATCCCCTTCTTCTCGCTGGTTCACGGCCTGCCCAATGCCGGCAACCGGCTAGCCGAAATTGCCCGCAAGCACAACGCCACGGAAGCCCAGCTCAACATTGCCTGGCTGCTGCACAAGTCCCCCTGGATACTGCCCATCCCCGGCACGTCGTCGCTGGCGCACTTGCGGGAGAACCTGAAAGCCGCTGAAATTCAATTGAGCGCCGAGGACATGGCGTACTTGGGGTAAGGAGTGGGCCGAGAAGCAACAGAAAAGGAGAAAAGCCGTCCTACCGAGCGGGGCCGAAGCATCTCTACTGCGATAGTAAAACGGTTTCGGGAGTAGCGCGAACTCTGTAGTTCGCGTCCCCGCGCATTTTGCCATCGTTGAATCGGCGCGGGGACGCGAACTACAAAGTTCGCGCTACTGCTCGCCGTCTCCGAAACCTCACTACCCTCTAGTATCGCAGTAGAAATGCTCCCGCAAGCGCAGCATGACCGTTTCCTTTGTTTAAAAGTATCCATAATTTCGCCCCATGAAACGCAGCATTTGGTATGGCATGGGCGCCCTGCTGCTGGCGGCACCGGCGCAGGCCCAATCCCTGACGGGAATATGGCAGGGCGTAGAATCCGATACGGGAGTAGAAGAAGGCTATTGGCCGGCTGAGCTTCGGTTGCAGCAGGGCAAGGGCACAAACCTGTTCGGCGTGCTGTACCAGGAAGTGGGCTACAGTCCGGGCATTTCGGTGACGTTCCAAATCAAGGCCAGCCGCACCGCCGGCGGGCTGCGGCTGGAACACGGCCCCAAACTAAACGAAACCGGCCGCACCCGGACCAGCTATTGGTGCGACGGGGCCATCACCTTTACCTACGACGCCAGTCTGGAAAAGCTGACGGGCCGCGCCACGTACCGCCCGGTGGGCACCTGCGACGTGGGCACGTTCACGCTGTACCGCATCAAGCTAAAATCGCCGGCGCAGGTGCGCGCCGGGTCAGAAAGCACCTTGCGCGTGTCGGGCCGCAACGTGCTGTGGTACGCCGACGCCGAGCTGAAACAGCCCGTGGCCACGGGCAACACCTACCGCACTAAGCTCGCCAAAACCACCACCTTTTACCTCAAGCAGGGCTACTACCCCACCACCCAAAGCTCCGTGGTGCCCATCACGATTCAGGTGAGCGGCGCCGCGCCCAAGCCGCCGGTTGCGAAAGCCACGCCCTTGCCCGTGCCGCCGGCGCCCCAGCGCGCCGATACCGTGCGCCCGGCGCCGGCCCCCGTGCTGGCACCCACGCCAGTGGTGTTGCCCACCGTGTTGTTTCGGCTGGGCACGCCGGAGCTGTTGCCCGAGGCCAACGCGGCCCTCGACCAGCTGGCCGCCGAGCTGAAGGCCCGGCCGGAAGTGCGCGTTCGGGTAGCCGGCCACACCGACCGCCTGGGCGAGCCCAGCAAAAACAAGCTACTCTCCGAACAACGCGCCGACGCCGTGAAGGCCTATTTGGTGAAGGCGGGCGTTGCAGCCGAGCGCATTATCACGGTGGGCTACGGCGACGCCCAGCCACTCCATCCCGCCCCCGATGCCCGCAACCGGCGCGTGGAAGTGCAGGAGGTGAAATAAGCGCAGCGGGCGCAGGGCCGCGCACGGCAGGGAGCTTGCAGGCGAATGTGCTAAACTTGTGGCCTGAGGCTTCCCTGCGGCCTCTCTTCTTACCTCGTTGTGCGCATGCATTCCGTCCACATCATTATAATTTCTGCCGCCTTGCTGTTTGCGGGCACTGCGCCGGTCCGGGCCCAAGCGACGAAATCGGGCTGGAACAACAAGCAGTGCGCCGTGGTCCAAGTCTACGACGACGCCATCGACGTAGACTTGGACAATGTGGTGCCTGCGCTCGACTCGGCCCAGCTGCGGGGCACGTTCTACCTCATTGGCGCCTCGCCGGTGGTCACGCGCCGGCTCACCGAGTGGCGGCAAGCGGCCCGGCGGGGACACGAGCTGGGCAACCACGCCCTGTTTCATCCCTGCGACGGCAGCTTGCCGGGCCGCGGCTTCGTCGCCCCCGACCACGACCTGAGCAAGTACACCGTGGCCCGGGCCGTGGACGAAGTTCGGGCCAACAACACCCTGCTCAGCGCCATCGACGGCAAGACGGCGCGCACGTTTGCCTATCCCTGCGGCGATTTGAAAATAGGCAACGTGGCTTTCTACGACCAGCTAAAAAACGACTTCGTGGCCGCGCGGGGCGTCACGGCCGGCTTGCAAACCGCCGCGCAGGTTGACCTGGCCAACATCGACAGCTACGTGGTAAACGGCCAGAACGGCGCCTACCTGATTGACCTCGTGAAGCGGGCGCAGCAGTCGCGCACCCTGCTGGTGTTTCTGTTTCACGGGGTGGGCGGCGGCCACGGCCTCAACGTGGACCTGGCCGCGCACCGGCAGCTGCTGCGCTACCTCAAGGCGCACGAGCAAGAAGTGTGGGTGGCGCCAATGGTGGAAGTGGCTCAGAAAATAAGGACCGAACAGGCAGCCAGCGCGGCCAAAAAGTAAGCATCACGTGCCAGCCGTATCAACTGGCCGAAGCCCTGCCGCTGGTGCTGCCTACCTTTAAGACTTTTAGTTGATAATACGCTTTACGTAATGAAGACCAAGAGAACGGTTTTGGGAAGAATTGGCCTCATGCTAATGGGTTTGCCCGGCGTGGCCTTTGCGCAAGGGGCGGCCACGCTGGACACGACCATGACCCGCCACGTTACTAATTACAAAATAATTCGCGGCGAGCTGCCTCCAGACCTGCCAACTGTGGGACTGCTCCTTATTAAATACAGTCCGGCCGATGTGCCTGACAAACGGCCGGCTAACATCTCCGCGCAGGCCTACCGCTACCGCAAAACACACAACGATAAGTTTGAGGCTGCGAATGCGCAGCTGCAGAACGCCGCGCTGCAATACCCATACAAATGCCGCATCACCACCCAGGATTCGGCCAGCTACTACCAAGCCAAAGGATATAAATACCGGCTGTTTTTTGACGGTTTCAACCGTTTTTATGACCTGTCCCGCCTCGATATCAACGTGAACAACTCCGGCGGCAAAAGCTCGGATGTGCGCCTATCCGACCTGTACGTCGTCAACATGTTGAATAACAACATTTACGTGTTCGAGGAATTCAACGAGAATTACCTCTATTACTACAAAGGCATTGTGGGCATGTTATTGAAAAAAGTGAATAAACAATTTGGGTCCGATAAATAATTTCTTCGTCACTTCTCCGCGCCCCGCAGCCGAGCCCCACCGCCACTTTCTCATCCACAAACCCTACGGCTACCTGAGCCAGTTCGTGGGCGAAGCCAAAAAGAAAAAGCTGGGCGAATTCCACGACTTCCCGGCGGGCATCATGGCCATCGGTCGGCTCGACGAAGACAGCGAGGGCCTGCTCCTGCTCACCACCGACGGCCGCATGA
>DASVTG010000593.1:0-5759 GCA_036387695.1 Hymenobacter sp.
CTGCCGTTGTTGTACCTTTGCCGCTCACCGCTTCGCGGCCTCTTCCCTCTGATTTTAAGCACCCAAGCCATGTCTGCAGTTTCCATATACGCCGAAGCCTCTCCCAACCCGGAGAGCATGAAATTTGTCCTCAACTCGAACCTGCTGGCCGATGGCGTGAGCGTGGATTACCCCACCCTTGAGGCGGCGTCCAACTCGCCACTGGCGCAGGAGTTGTTCGGGTTCGACTACGTGGGCCGCGTGTTCATCGCCCAAAACTTTGTCACCGTCACCAAAAACCAGCCCGAGCTGACCTGGACCCAACTCATCCCCGAGCTGCGCCAGTTCCTGAAGAGCTACGTGGAAGCCGGTGGCCCCCTTTTCACCGTGGACCCCGCCGCTGAGCAAAAGGCGGCTCAGGCCGCTACCGCCGGCGACCCCACCCAGCAGGAAGGCCAGATTGCCCAGAAAGTAATCGACCTGCTCGACAACTACGTGCGTCCGGCCGTGGAGCAGGACGGCGGCAACATCACCTTCAAAAGCTACCACGAAGGCATCGTGACCGTGAACCTGCAAGGTTCCTGCTCCGGCTGCCCCTCGGCCACGGTCACCCTCAAATCGGGCATCGAAAACCTGCTCAAGCGCATGGTGCCCGAAGTTCAAAGCGTGGTGGCCGAAGGCATCACGGTGTAAGGTCAGTTAAAAGTTGAGAGTTAAAAGTTGAGAGTTAAAAGTGAAAAGGCCCGTCCGATAAAACAGACGGGCCTTTTCACTTTTAACTCTCAACTTTTAACTGACCGCTACAGCTGCGATTTGATGGTGAAATTTCTCGCCACGGTGAAGCCGAAGTAGATGTCGCCGTCGAAGAAGTTGCCATCCGTTTGGGGCACGAAGAATTTTTCGGTCATGCCTTTGGAATTGGTCAGGTGCAGCTGGAATACGTGGCCCCCGGTTTCGATGTCCACGCCCACGCCGAGGGCGTTGCGGTAGGTATCGGCGGTATTGCCCGGCAGCACGTAGAAATAATCGGCGGTGAGGGCCACGCGCTTGGTGAGCTTCTGCCGTAGGCCCGCGCCCAGGGCGTACACGTCGTTTTGCATGCCCGGGGTGGCCACGTAATTCCGGTGAATGAGCGTGGGCATGAGCTGCACCGACAAATTGGGGCTGAATTTGCGGGCAATGAGCGCCTGGTAGGCATAGTCCATGCGGGAAGCCGTGGTGCGTTCCGTGGCGGGGGCGTTGAACTTGAGCGTGGTGATGGCCGACGAGGCAAACAGCGTCACGGAAACGGGCATGGCCCGCGAGCCGGTGGTTTGGCGCAGGGCGCGGTATTTCACAAAGCCATCGAACGTCTTTTCCTGCGAGCTTCGGCCGATGCCCAAGGCCAGGCGGTCGGTTAGCCCGTACTCAAAGCTGAGGCGAAGCACGGCTTGGTCGAGACCAAAAAATTCGTAAGCGCCGCTGTTCAGCGTGCCAAAGCGGTGCTGAATGAGAAAGGCCAGGGTGCCGCGGCCCGGCGTTTCCACCGACTGGGCGTTGATGATGTGCGTGGCCTTGAACGTGGCGCTCACCACCTCGCGCTTGGTCGAGTCGGCGGTTTGCTTTTCAAGGTCGTTCAACAAGTCGTTTTGGGCCTGGGCGGGGCTGGCTACGGCGAGCAATAAGCTGCTGACTAATAGGGAAGAAGTAAAGGAAAGGGTCATAGATAGAATACTGAAATAAGGCGAAATATACTCAATTGGTGGAACGCGTAGCCGCGCCAACGGCTTTTGGCAAGGGGTCGCAGGTGAGGGCCACGCTCACGCTTATCACCTTGGCGATGCTGTTGCGCACCAGCAGCGGGATTTCAATGTTGTAGTCGGCCGGCGCCACCGGGAACGTGGCCAATGCCAGGAGCTGCCCGCCTTTGAGCTCCACACTGGCAGGAACCTGAACGTGGTGCGTGACGCCGTGCAGCGTGAGGTCGCCCTCCACTTGCACGTTGTGCGGGCCGGCCGCGGCCAGGGCGGTGGCGTCAAATCCCACAAAGCGGCCCGCAAACGTGGCTTTGGGAAATTTGTCGGATTCCATGTAGTTCTCGTTGAAGTGCTCCTGCATCAGGGTGCGCTTGAACACGAAGCCCTTGACGGGCAGCGAAAACGCCAGCTGCCCGGTGCCAAAATCGAGCACGGCCGCCACCTGCTGGTTGCGGGCCTCGATGTCTTCGATGGGGCTGGAGGAAAAAAAGGACACCTGGCCCGTCTTGGTCATGTACTTGCTTTGCGCATGGACGCGCTGCGTACCCACCAAGCCAAGTAGCAGAAGCAGCAGGAGATAATATTTCATAATGGATACAGGAGGGTTAATTGTTGGGCTTGCCGGCGTCAATCCACGCCTTGATGCGGTTGATGTCGCAATCCGAGAGCTTGCTGCCTAGCTTGGGCATGGGGTTGGCGCCGGGGGAATGCCGAATGCTGCCCAGTAGAGTGGAAGATGGGAAGCGGCTGATGCCCTGATGAGTGCTAAAATCAATGCTGCCGCCCAATGTAGAAGCGTCTTTGCTGCTGTGGCACCCGCGGCAGTTCGCGTCAAAAATGGGCGATATCGTTCCGGAATAGGTAATGGTTTGGCCCGCTGCGTTGCAGGGCTGCGGCGTTTCATCCACCGCGCCTTGGGAGTAGGCACAGCCCGCCAACACGGTTGCTAAGAAGGCAGCGCTGGCTAGCATGGGTTGATAAAAACGCCGCAAGGTAAGGGCAACCGATACACGATGCACATGCATGACCACGAACTGAAAGTGAAAGAGGCGCGCGAAGAGCTATTCAGCGCAGGCAGGAGCATTAGAAACCGTATTTCACGCCAAAAAACACCCCGCCGCTCGTGAGCTGCACTTTGCCGGCGCCCACGCCAGCCAAAGGCACCTTCACGTAGGGCTCGGCCTGCGCGCTCCAGCGGGGGCCGAAGCTGTGTTCGTAGCCCACCGACAGGTTGAGGATGCTGAACAGGTGTTCGTTTTCGTTCACCAGGCGGCGCTCCCAAAGCATGGGAATGTTGTTCTCCAGATAGTGGTAAGAGTATCGCTCGTGCTGCATGAAGAAGGTGGAGAGGCCGGTGCTGCCGAATATTCTGTCTTGGGGCCGCGCCATAAAATCGTAGCGCAGGTTCAGCGGCACGTCGAGCACGGTGCAGGCGCCTTCTACCTGCTTGAAATAGCGGGCCTGGGCCCGAGGGTATTTGCTCCAGTCGTAGTCCTCGCGGTTGGCCACGTAGTGCTTGGTCGAACGCAACAGTCCGGTGGTGAGCCGCAGGCGATTAGTCAGGCGGTATTCCAGGTTCACTCCCACATTCAGGAGCGGCGCATGTATTCCGGCGAACTTGACCGTGCTCACGTCGGGTGCGCCCACCACGCCAACGTAGAGCCGCGGCTGGTGCGCCAGAACAGGCGAAACAGGGCGTTGCGCCAAGGCAATTGCTGGCAGTGCAGCGGGTAGTTCAGGTCCAATCATTGGCATTGGCTGCACAGCCACCGCCAAGCCTTCGATGAAATCCAGGTCGGTCGCCTTTTCACTCGCTTCTTCGGTTGTCCTCGGTGCTGAGCGCCCAGTTGCCTGAGGAGGGGCTGTCCGTCCAGCAGGCAGGTCCGGCTGGGGCAATGGAATTGAAGAAGAAACCGCCTCAATCCCTTCACTTGCTTCGGCTTGGTTTTGCTGAGTATAAGCAGGCCTCTCGCCAGCGGAGAAAGCTGCCAAAGCAGCCGGGGCTGGAAAGGGCTTACGGGCTGCCGCGTTTCGAAAGCGCCGCGAGCTGGGAACAGTACCACCTACGGCCAAGCCATTGCGCGAAGCCTTGCGTTTGGTCAACAGGCGTTTTCCTTGCGCCTGCTTTCCGGGTTCTATTGCAAATACGGCTGTTGTCTGACCCTTATGTTCCAGGGCGGTAAGGTCTGCAACGGCTTGCGGAGCCTTGGCAGCGGCCGTTGCTGGTGCGGCGGGGGGTGGGTTGGCAGGAACAGAAGCCGTTGGCGTACGGGCCCAAGCAGTCCGCTTGCTCGTGTTAACTGCGCTGCTTGGACGCGTACCTACGCCGGATGTTCCGCTTCTTGCAGGACGCCCGCCAGCCGGAGCGGCAGCAACGGCAGCACTCGAAGCGGCTAAAGTTGCATGAACTGGGTTGGTACGAACTGTGGCACCCGGCCACAGCAGCCAGCCTAGGGCCATCAGCGTCACAATGGCTACTTCGGCCGCAAAAAAACGCAGCAGCTTGCGCCGCACGGCGTGCTCAACAACGGCCTTGTCCAGTTGCGTTTCCAGGCGCAGCCAGGCATCCAGGGGAAAAGGGGTAGGTTCCGGCTCCGGCGGGTTCAACCGTCGAAACGCGTTATCCATATCATTATCGGACCACATAGCGAGCTTGTTCAGGAGTAGTACACTGGGCCAGCATCGTCCGCAAATGGGCTCGGGCCTTGAATAAGTTAGACTTGGAAGTGCCCACCGATATGCGCAGTTGCTCCGCAATTTCCTCGTGGCCAAAACCGTCGATTACCGCGAGGTTGAACACCGCCCGGTAGGCCGGCGGGAGGCGCTGCACCAAGCCCAGCAGCTCTTCGTAGCTCAGCGCATCGAGGGGAGTGGCGGCGCCGTCGGCTTGGTTCAGGGTCACGTCGTCGAGCTCTTGCTGGTGCTGGTGGCGTTCATTGGCGCGGTAGTGGTCGATGGCGGTGTGAATCATGATGCGCTTGAGCCAGCCCCGGAACGAGCCCGGCACGTCCTCGGGGTGCCGGGCCGCGTCGAAGCGGTACAGGTCGCGAAATGCTTTCAGGAAACCGTCGTTGGCTGCTTCCAAGGCTTGGTCGCGGTTGCGGGCGTAGCGCAGGCAAATGCTCATCGCAAAGCCATGAAACTGGCCGTACAGCCGCCGCTGCGCCACCCGTTCCTGCCGCTGGCAGGCCGCCAACAGCTGGGGAAGGGGCTGGGGCGTAGAATCGGGCGGGGAGACGTGCAGCATAGCGCAGCGGTTGGCAGGACTTCAGTTGATGACTCGGAAGGTAAGCAGAATCGGTTGCCTGGACCGCCGATGTAACGGATTAAACGGATTGCACAGATTCGAATATCTTCCGCCGTATTACAATGGATTACCGCCTTCACCGGCTGGCGTTTTCAGTCGGCAGGCCACAAAAAAAGGCCGCCCGCTGGGCGACCTTTTTTCTGGAGATGCACAGTCAAGCGACGCCTGAATCGGTGCAATCCGTTTAATCCGTTACATCGGCGGTCTAGACATTGGCCTGGCTCAGCTTGGGGGCGTCGCCGGGCACACCGGGCACGTATTCGCCCGCCGCGTGACGCTCCCGCTCTTCTTTCTTGCCGTAGGTGTCAAGAATAATCGGGGTGGCGATGAACAGCGACGAGTACGTGCCGAAAATCACGCCGATAATCATGGCGAAGGAGAACGAACGGAGGGTTTCACCACCGAAGATGTAGAGCACGAGCACCACCAGGAATACCGTGGTGAACGTAATCATCGTCCGCGAGAAGGTCGAGTTCAAGGCCGGGTTCACCACTTGGGCAAAGGTCAGCTTGGGGTTCTCGCGCAGGTACTCGCGGATGCGGTCGTAGATAACCACCGTGTCGTTCATCGAGAAGCCGATAACCGTGAGCAAAGCGGCCACGAAAATCTGGTCCATTTCGTAGTTCAAGCCAAACAAACGGGCAATTGGGAAAGCCGCAATCACCAGCAGGGCGTCGTGGAACAGCGCCACCACGGCCGCCATCGAGTACTGCCACTTTTCAAAGCGGAACAGCACG
>DASVTG010000594.1:0-3226 GCA_036387695.1 Hymenobacter sp.
ACCTGGTATTGGGCCTCAATGATGCCGGCCAGGGCGCCCATCAGCACGCCGCGCTCGCCGGTGAGGTCGGAGTATACTTCCTTTTTGAAGTCGGTTTCGAAGAGGTAGCCCGAACCCACGCCGATGCCCATGGCCACGGCCTTTTCGTAGGCGTGCCCGCTGGCGTCCTGGTACACGGCAAACGACGAATTCAGGCCGCCACCGGCCACAAATAAGCGGCGCAGGCTGGTGCCGCTGCCCTTGGGCGCCACCAAAATCACGTCTACCTCAGCGGGCGGGACAATGCCGGTTTGGTCGTTGAACGTGATGCCGAAGCCGTGCGAGAAATACAGCGTTTTGCCCGGCGTGAGGCGCTGCTTGAGCATGGGCCACAAGGCAATTTGGCCGGCATCCGATAGCAGGTTGCAGATGATGGTACCGCGTTCGGCGGCTTCTTCCAGCGAAAACAGGGTTTCGCCCTCCACCCAACCGTCCTTGATGGCGCGGTCCCACGAGGACGTGCCTTGGCGCTGGCCCACGATGACGTTGAAGCCGTTGTCGCGCATGTTCAGGGCCTGGCCGGGGCCCTGCACGCCGTAGCCAATCACGGCGATGGTGTCGTTTTCCAGAACCGCCAGCGCTGTTGAAAGCGGAAATTCCTCGCGGGTTACTACGTTTTCGTCGACGCCGCCAAAATTGATTTGTGCCATGTTGGTTGGGGGTTTGTAGCGCGGACTTTCAGTCCGCGCATGGGTTGAGAATTAGCGTTGGGTCGCGGACTAAAAGTCCGCGCTACCTCACATCGCGAACACGCCGTCGCGGTCGTTGAGGTATTCGTTTTCGATGACTTCGGTGCCCGGCTTGGCGTGTTCAAAATCGCGGAGCTGGCGGTTAAAGCCGTCGCTCGCTTTGATGATGGCAATGCGGGCGCTGCGCACGAATTCGATGAGGCCGAAGGGTTGCAGCGCGCGCAGCAACGCGTCGGTTTCCTGGCGGTGGCCGGTGGTTTCGAACACCGTGTAATCCTTGCGAATAACCACGGCGCGGGCACCATTTTCGCGCAGCAGCCGCTCCACCAGCGCCCGCTCGGCAATCACGTCGGTGGGCACTTTGTAGAGGGCCATTTCCTGCCACACCACTTCCTCGTTGGAGTTGAAATACACTTTCAGCACCTCCACTTGCTTCTCCATTTGCCGCGCGATTTTGCGCACCACGTCCTCCGTTTCGGTGATGACGATGTTGAAGCGGTGGATGCCTTCAATCTCCGACGGCGACGTGTTCAGGCTTTCGATGTTGATTTTGCGGCGCGAAAACACAATGGCAATGCGGTTGAGCAGCCCGATGTGGTTTTCGGTGTAAGCCGTGATGTTGTATTCCTGGCGTTCCATGTGGTGAGGTGGTGAATTGGTGAGGTGGTGAGTGAGCAGACGAGGTGGTGAGGCCAAGACAGCGCTGACGGGTTGCCAATCCGCAACTCACCATCTCACCAGTTCACCACCTCACCTCATCGCAGGCGGATTTCGCTCACGCTGCAGCCTTGCGGCACCATTGGAAAGATGTTTTGCTCCTGGGCCACCATCACCTCCAGCATGTAGGAGCCCGGGTGAGCCAGCATGGCCTGGAGCGCCGGCCGCAGTTCGGCCCGTTCCGCTACGCTTTGTCCTGCTATGCCATAGCCGCTGGCCACCTTCACGTAGTCGGGGCTTTGGATGTTGACAAACGAGTAGCGGCGCTCGCTGAATAGCTCCTGCCACTGCCGCACCATGCCCAGGAACTGGTTGTTGAGCACAATGATTTTCACGGCCGTGCCCGTTTGCATGAGCGTGCCCAGCTCCTGAATGGTCATCTGCACGCCGCCGTCGCCGATGATGGCCACCACCGTGCGCTCGGGTGCCCCGTATTTAGCCCCGATGGCGGCCGGTAAGGCAAAGCCCATGGTGCCCAGCCCGCCGCTGGTAATGTGGCGGCGCGACTGCTCCATGCGGGCGTAGCGGCAGGTCACCATCTGGTGCTGGCCCACGTCGCTCACCAAAATGGCCTCGCCCTCAGTCAGCTCGTTGAGCTGCTGAATGACTTCCGCCATGGTGAGCTCGCCCGAGGTGGGAAAAAGGGCATCCCGAATTACGGCATCTACTTCCTCGGCCTGAAAATCATCGAAACGCTGCCGCCAGGTTGGGTGCGTGCGCTCCGCCACCGCTTGGGTGAGCAGTGGCAGCGTGTGCTTGCAGTTGCCCCACACGGCCACGGTGGTGGCCACGTTTTTGTCGATTTCGGTGGGGTCGATGTCCAGGTGAATCACCTGGGCCTGGCGGGCGTACTTGTCGAGGCGGCCCGTCACGCGGTCGTCGAAGCGCATGCCGATGGCGATGAGCACGTCGCACTCGTTGGTGAGCACGTTGGGGCCGTAGTTGCCGTGCATGCCCAGCATGCCCACGTTCAGCGGATGAGCGGTGGGCAGCACCCCGGCTCCCAGAATGGTCCAGGCCGCCGGAATGCCGCTTTTTTCAATGAACTGCTGAAACTCGTGCTCGGCCCTGCCCAGCACCACGCCCTGCCCCCAGAGCACCAGCGGCCGCTGCGCCTGGTTGATGAGCGCAGCGGCTTCGGCCACGGCTTCGGGGCGCACCAGCGGCGCCGGGCGGTAGCTGCGAATGTGCGTGCAGGGCGTGTACTCCGCGAATGGCAGCTTTTCGAGCTGGGCGTTTTTGGTGATGTCAATGAGTACCGGGCCGGGGCGGCCGCTGCGGGCAATGTAGAACGCCTTGGCCAGGATGCCGGGGATTTCGCGGGCCTCCGTTACCTGATAATTCCACTTCGTAACCGGTGCCGTGATGTTGATAACGTCGATTTCCTGGAAGGCATCGCTGCCCAGCAGGTGCGCAAAAACCTGCCCGGTGATGCAAACCAGCGGGGTGCTGTCAATCTGCGCATCGGCCAAACCGGTTACCAAATTGGTGGCGCCGGGGCCGCTGGTGGCAAACACCACCCCCACTTTGCCGGAAGCCCGCGCATACCCCTGCCCCGCGTGGATGCCGCCCTGCTCATGCCGCACCAACACGTGGTTTAGCTGCTCCTTGAAGTCGTAGAGGGCATCGTAAATTGGCAGAATGGCCCCGCCAGGGTACCCGAAAATCGTATCCACGCCTTCGGCCAGCAGGCCGCGCAGCAACGCTTCAGCCCCGGAGACCTCGCGGGTTTCGGTAGTAGGCGCATCCAGAACGGGAAGGGTTTGCGGGTTCATGGCAGG
>DASVTG010000595.1:0-7033 GCA_036387695.1 Hymenobacter sp.
CATTTTGGGGCAGATGCCGGGGCAGGTGGCAAAAAAGAAATCGGCCACGTAGGCCTTGCCGGCGAAGGTTTGGTTGGTGATGACCTTGCCGGTTTGGTCGGTGAGGCGGAAAGCAGGCACGGTGGCAAACACGGTGTCGGCGGGGCCGCCGTCGGCGCGGGGCCGCACGTCGCGCTCACCCAAGATGGGGAGCCGAGCGGCAGTGTCGGCCGAGGGGCCGGTGCAAGCGGTGAGCAAAGCGGCCGCCAGCGCGGGCAGCAAAAACAGGCGTTTCAACATCGTTATTTAGAGGAAGCCGGCGCGGCCGGAGTGGCCGCAGCGGGGTGCTGGCTTATGAACAAAGTAGCCGAGTCCATCGTTGCGCGAAACTGCCGGCGCACTCCCAACAGCACTTGCTGCTGCTGCTGAAAATAGGCCAGGCGGGCGGCGGGGGCAGCCGTGGTGTCGGGTGCTTTGTACTGGTGCATCCAGTCCATCATGGCGGCGTCGGCAGCGGCCAAGCCCCGCAGGTAGGGGCCAGCGGCCGGGGAATGGGCCGCGTTGATTTTGGCTTTCAGGGCAAACAGCTGGTCCATTTGGGCCATCAGCGAGTCGTGGCGGGCCATGACGGCCATTTCAGCCGCCGAAGCGGGGGTGGGGGCGCCCCGCTCGGCAATGGGCTGATTGGGCGAAGAGCAAGCGGCCAGCACGGCCACGCTACCGGCCATGAGCGCGCGCCGGGTGTTACAAAGAATTTTCACCCCGCAAAGGTACGCCCGAGCCAAATGAGGCCACGCTGGGGCGCAGCCCGGCCGCGCGAAAATCAACAGGCAAATTAGCCGGTTGGGTCCTTTGGCACGTATCGCAAGCCCGCCACCCATTACACTTCAACCTTACACCTTGCATATGAAAACCCGCGAATTGGGCCGCTCCGGCCTCACCGTATCCGCTTTGGGCCTGGGCTGCATGGGCATGTCCGACTTCTACGGCGGCCAGGACGACGCCGAAAGCACCCGCACCCTGCACCGCGCCCTGGAGCTGGGCGTCACCTTTTTTGACACCGCCGACATGTACGGGCCTTACAAAAACGAGGAGCTGCTGGGCCGCGCCTTCAAAGGCAAGCGCGAAAGCATTGTCCTGGCCACCAAGTTCGGCATTCAGCGCGACCCCAACGACCCGGCCAAGCGCGGCATTAACGGCCGCCCGGAGTACGTGAAAGCTGCTTGCGAAGCCAGCCTCAAGCGCCTCGGCACCGACCACATCGACCTGTACTACCAGCACCGCGTCGACCCCGCCACGCCCATTGAAGAAACCGTGGGCGCCATGAGCCGCCTGGTGGAAGAAGGCAAAGTGCGGTACCTGGGCCTTAGCGAAGCTGCTCCCGCCACTGTGCGGCGCGCGGTGGCCGTGCACCCCATTGCCGCCCTCCAAACCGAATACTCGCTGTGGAGCCGCGAGCCGGAAGACGAAATCCTGCCCACCATTCACGAGCTGGGCGTGGGCTTTGTGCCGTATTCGCCGCTCGGCCGGGGCTTCCTGACCGGCCAAATCACCAAGTTCGAAGACCTGGAGGCCGACGATTACCGGCGCCACACGCCCCGTTTTCAAGGCGAAAACTTTCAGAAGAACCTTGACCTCGTGGCCCGCATCAAGGACCTGGCCGGCCAGAAGCACTGCAGCGCCAGCCAGTTGGCCCTGGCTTGGGTCTTGGCCCGCGGCGAAGACGTGGTGCCCATCCCCGGCACCAAGCGCGTGAAGTATCTGGAAGAAAACCTAGGGGCGCTGGAAGTGGAGTTGTCGAAAGACGAGTTGGCCCAGCTCGATGAAATCGCGCCCAAAGGCAAAGCTGCCGCGGGCCAGCGCTACCCCGAAGCCATGATGGGCTCGGTGAATGGGTGATTTCAATTAACAGTTATCAATTAACAATTAACAGCTGTTCTAACGGCACGGATGGTGCAATCGGAACAGCTGTTAATTGATAACTGTTAATTGATTAGCTCGGCAGCAAATCTATCCAGCCGTCCTCGCTGACCACCACGGCCAGCACGGGGTACCTGCTGCTGTTCACGTAGCGCAGGGCCGAGTTGTAGCGGGCGCCGCGCGAAGAATCGCCCTTGTCGGTGGCCAGGCCGTCGAGGATGGCGCCGATGGCGTGGCACATGCCGGTGGGCTCGATGAGCACGGCCCCGTCGATGTTGGTGACCAGCTTCAGCACCGAAGGCGTCATGATGCGCGGTACCACCCGGAAGCACTGCCGGGTGAGACGCTTGGCTTCATTGGAGGCGCCGGTGGTGATGACGAGGATGGTGCCCGTGGGCTGCGTGGTAGCTTTTTGGGCCAGGTCCCAGAGGTAGTCGGTGCTGTCGGCGTCGAGGGAAGGAAAGACGACGCGGATGACGCGGGCGAAGTTGTCGGCCGCCACCTGGCCCTGGGGCAGGCGGGGCGTGTTGCTCACCACGCGCATGAGCACGTGGCCGGCGTGGCTCATTTCCCAGCTGTAGTGGTTGGTGAAGTGCACCGTGACCAAGGGCTCAAACTGCGAGTCCGAATCGGGCACCAGTTGGCCCAACCCAAACACGTGCGAAGCGTCCGAAATCAGGGCCGTGTGGCCCTCGCTCAGTTCCAGCAGCTTGCGGATGGAGCGGTGGTCGCGCATGGGCACGGGCGTTTCCAGGGTCAGCACCGGCACAATGGCCGGGTGCAGGCGCCGGCTCACCAGCATGGTCCCGATGCCTTCGTCGCCCTCGTGGCGCAGGGCGGCCACGCCGTTGCAGGCGTCGTAGAGGCCGTGGGTGCCGGCCGGGGCCACGCGCAGCATCAGCCGCCGGCCCGCCGAGCGCAGCAGCTCGTTGTGGTCGCGGTCCAGCACGGGCTGGTCGTTGTCGGCGGTGTCGGCTTCGCGCAGGGCCCGCGTGCAGTCGTGCAAAAACTCCAGCACGGCCGCGTGGGGCAGGTTGGCGGGGCGGCCATTGCCGGGCTTGGGCAGCGCGTAGTAGCCCTCGTAGCAGTCGGCCGAAAGCTGGAGCACCACCGTCACAAGGTAGCCTTGCAGGCTCACGGGCACCGAACAAAAGGAGCGGCGGTTTTCGCGGCGGGCGCTGGTGAGGCTTTGCAGCGTGCTTTCGGTGGCCTGGCACATGAGCTCGTACCAGTGCTGCTTTTCGTTGCGGTCGTGGTCGTTGGGGTGCAGGTGGTACACGGAACCCTTGGGCCCAACGTCGGCTTCGAGGGCCGCCGCCTTGTCCTTTACGTCCTTAAAATCGGCCGGGCTATAACGGATGGAGCTGGGCTCTACCACCACGGCGCCGGGGTCGTCGGACTCCTTGGCTGAGGCGAATCCTAAGAGGAAAATTTCTGGCCGCAAAGCACGGTCAAGCAGATTAAAAACACCCTCGGCGAAGAGTTGGGCAGATACGCGGAAGAGACTTTGGTGTTCCCACATGGGCAATTTCAGGACGGCCGAATCCCACTGTGGACCCGACTTCGCCCCGAACTACGGAAAAAACGCCGCAATAGTGGTGCTACGAAACAAATTTCCTGTCCAGACGCTTCATTTGCCGGCCACAGCGCCGTATCTTCGGGATAAAGCCCGCCCGCCGGCCCCATCATTCACCTCCTTCTACCATCCCCCTAAGCCTATGCTCTTTGTCGACATGCTCTTTGTGGTGGCGGTGGCCATTTCCTTTATTCCGATTCTGACGGGGTATTGTGCCCACAGCCGGGGCCGCTCGTTCTGGCTCTGGTTTGTACTGGGCTGGGTGCTGCCGCTGGGTTCTTTTTTCCTGCTTTTTGCCCTCATTGCGCGCGACGAGCTCAACCCCGGCCGCCGACTGCTCGGCGAAGCCCGCCAAATCCTGCGCGACGCCGAAGAGCGTGCCAAGGCAGTGAGAGCCGAGCGCTAAAACCAACTCGGTTTATTTATTTTCGAGACCAGCCAGGACTCCCCGCGCCACCCACGCGCCCGTGCTGAAGCACCCCTGCAGCAGGTAGCCGCCGGTGGGCGCCTCCCAGTCCAGCATCTCGCCGGCCACAAAGGTGCCCGGCCGCTGGCGCAGCATCAGGTGCTCGTTCACGGCCGCTAGGGCTATGCCGCCAGCCGTGGAAATGGCCTCATCCAAAGGTCGAAGGCCAGCGACTGGCAGCGGCAGCGAAGTGAGGAGTTCTGCCAGCTGCTCCGGGGCGAGGGTTGCCACTTCGGGGCTGGCTTCCCGGAGCAGCGTGGGCACGGGAGGGCCCAGGTGCAAGGCTTTGCGGAGAAAATCGGGCAGCGAGGCCCCGGCCCGCCGCTGCCGCAGCTTGGCCAGCAGCGCGGCGGGCGTCAAGTCGGGCTTGAGGTTGAGGTGCAGCAGGGCGGGTTGCCCGCCGGCCAGCGCCGTGCGCAGCTGCGGCGTCAGGGCGTACACGGGCGTGCCTTCCACGCCGTAGTCGGTCAGCATCAGCTCGCCCCGCAGCTCGGCTCCGCCGTTCACCCGCAGCGCAATGTTTTTGAGCGGAGCCCGCCCCACCTTCTCCCGAAAAAACGACGACCACGCCACCTCGGCGCCGCAGTTGGCCGGAGCAAAAGGCACCAATGGAACCCCAATGCCTTGCAGGAGCGGGGCCCAGGCGCCATCAGAGCCCGTTTTGGCCCAGCTGGCGCCGCCCAGGGCCAGCACCGTGGCGGCGGGAACGAACTCGAACGCCTGTCCATCCGGCCCCGCGCCCTCGTCCCGCAGGCGCAAGCCCGCTTCCCCCGCAAAGCCCAGCCAGCGGTGCCGCGTGTAAATCTCTACCCCCAGCTCGCGCAGCCGGTTCAGCCAGGCGCGAAGCAGGTCGGCGGGTTTGTGGGCTGCTTCCGGGAAGATGCGCCCGCTGGTGCCCACAAAGGTGGCAATGCCCAAATCAGCGGCCCAAGCCCGCAAATCAGCCGGCGAAAAATGGCCCAGCAGGCTCTGAAAATGGCTTTCTGCAGTCCCGTAGCGGCTCGCAAACCGGGCGAGTTCCTCGGCATTGCTCAGGTTGAAGCCCCCGTGCCCGGCCACCAGAAACTTGCGGCCCACGGTGGCCTGTGCTTCGTAAACCCGAACGCGCCGGCCAGCCTCGGCCAAGCGCTGGGCGGCCATGAGCCCAGCCGGGCCACCGCCGATTATTGCAATGAACAATGAGCAATCGGGAATGAACAATGAGGAATGAACAATTTATACAAAGAAAGCAGCAAAGGCGATTTCCTTTTGCTCATTGCTCATTGCTCATTGCTCATTGCGCCGTAGGCGTTACGCTTCGCTTTCCTGGATGAGCTGCCGCCGGTAGCGGGCCAAAATGGCCGACTTCAGAATGAAGCCGAGGTAGCGGCCGTCTTCCTCACACACGGGCAGGGCCCAAGCGCCGTGCCGGTCGAGCAGGGCCAGCGTGTGCTCCAAGTCGTCGTTGGGGCCCACCACGGCGGGGGCGGGCTCCATTAGCTCGCGCACTTTGGTGGTGCTGTAATGCGCGTCGTCAAACAGCGCGTCGCGCACCGAATCGAGGCTGACCACGCCCAGCAGCCGCCCGCCGGCCGCCACCACCGGAAACAAGTTGCGCGAAGCGTGCCGGAAAATGTCCACCAATTCGCCCAACGTAGCATTGGGCCGCACCGCAATGAAGTCGGTTTCGAGCAGTTTTCGGGGGTCGAGCTGGGCCAGCAGTCCCCGGTCGCGGTTGGCGTACACGTCCACGCCGCGGGCCGTGAGCTTGCGCGTGTACACCGAATACGGCTCGAAGTACTTGGTGATGAGGTAGGAAGAGGAGCTTACCACCATCAGCGGGACGAAGAGGGCGTAGCCGCCCGTGATTTCGGCAATGAGGAAGATGGCCGTGAGCGGCGCGTGAATGACGCCCGCCAGAGTGCCGGCCATGCCCAGCACCACAAAATGCACCTCCGGAATGTGAATCAGGCCGCTCAGGTTGATGAGCCGGGCAAAGAAGAATCCCGCCAGCGCCCCCGCAAACAGCGACGAGCCGAACATGCCGCCATTGCCCCCGGCCCCCACCGTGATGCTGGTGGCCACCACTTTTAGCAGCAGACTGAACAGCACCAGCACCAGCAGCAACCAGGGGTTGTTGTCCTGGTAAACCGAGAAAATACTGGCGTCCGTAATGTGTTCGGGGTGGCCGCTGAGCAGCAGTTCCACCGTGTTATAGCCCTCGCCGTAGAGGGTGGGAAACAGGAAAATGAGGCCGCCCAGCAGGGTGCCTCCCAACAGTACTTTGCGCCAATCGAGCCCCGGCCAGCGCTCAAAAAACTTCTCGAACCAGTGGTAGGTTCGAATCATGTACACCGAAAAGAACGCCGTGAACAAGCCCAGCAGCACGTAAAACGGCACCGCATCGATGGGCCAGCTAGTGGTGATGAGCACGAACGGCTGCCCCGCATACAAGGCCTTTGATATCACCGTGGCCGTGGCCGAGGATATCAGCAGGGGAATAAAATACTGTGCGGGCAGCTCCAGCAGAATGGTTTCCACCGCGAACAGCACCCCGGCAATGGGGGAGTTGAAGATGGCCGCCACGCCGGCCGCCGCCCCGCAACCCGTGAGCAGGCGCCGCCGCCGCCGGTCCAGGTGCAGCACCCGGCCCGAATTGGAGCCGATGGCCGCACCCGTGACGGAAATCGGGGCCTCCGTACCCGCCGAACCGCCAAAAGTGACCGTGAGGAAGGCCGTAATCAGCTGCGAATAGAGTTTGGAGCGCGGCACCACGCTGCCTTCCCGGGCCGTGTTGTAGATGATGGGCCCAATGCCCCGGCCCAACTGTCCGCCAAGAAAATACTTGGTAACCAGCACGGTGAGCGTGATGCCCACGATGGGGTAAAACGACAGGGCAAACACCCGGTTGGGTTCTGAAATGCCTCCTTGCAACGCTTCTTGCCCCCAGCGAACCGAAGTTTTGAGGAGCACTGCGGCCAAGCCCGCGGCCGCACCCACCAACACACTCAGAATGAGCATGTACATCCGCTCGCTGATGTGGCGCGCCCGCCAAACCAGCATGGGGCGCAACAATCGGTGGACGGCGTGGTGGGGCATGGGCAAAAGCAGGT
>DASVTG010000596.1:0-12110 GCA_036387695.1 Hymenobacter sp.
TCTGTAGTTCGCGTCCCCGCGCCATCACAACGGCTTCACCGGCGCGGGGACGCGAACTACAGAGTCCCTGCCGGGCACGGTCGCGCTACTGCCCGCTCACGCGAAAACCCCGTTGCGCTCGGCCGGCGCCATATGGGGAAAATGCCTTCTTTGGACAGCCGCCTGGGCACGTCCTCCACGCCCAGCACGCGGGGCAAGGCATAATTCCGCTTGATGTCTTCCTCACTGTTCGCTTTGAACAGCATCTCGCCCCACGACATAAACCACACGTAGGGCTGCTGCTGGAGCTGTTCGGGCGGCACCAGCTGGCTATGTTCCGAGAGGCCCAGGGGCTTGCCGGCGGCCAGGCGGTTCATGGTGTTGAACCAGCGCTGCGGGTAGGTGGCGTTGGCGCTGTCTTTGCGCGGGTAGATGTCGGTGCCCAGGAGGTCCACTTTGTCGCGGCCGGGAAAGTAGGTTTCCACGCCGGGGTTTGGCTTGTCGGGCGTCCAGGCCCAGAGCAGGTTGTTGAGGTGATGGTGCTCGGTGTAGTAGGTATAGAGCTGCTGCCAGAGCGCCAGGTAGCCTTGCGCGCCGGGCCGCCCGCCCCACCAAAACCAGCTTCCGTTCATCTCGTGGTAGGGCCGGAAGATGACCGGGATGTGCGCCGCCCGCAACTGCTGCAAGTGGCCAGCCAGCAGGTCCATTTGGGCGGCCCATTTCTGGTGCAGCGGCGTGCCGGGCGTGAGCAGCTCCTGCCACTGCGCGTCGGTGAGCTTGCTGATGATGCCGCCTTGAAAGTCGCAGGGCTCGCCGATGGTGGGGTTGGCCTGGTGGTAGCTCAGCACGATGATGGCGCCGCGGGCGTGCTGCCGCTTGATTTCGGGCACCAGCAGCGGCCGGTACTTGATGTTGTCGATGTCGTGGGTGGAATCGGCAAAGCCAAAATCACCACCCCAAATGGCGGGATACTTGCCGGTCAGCTGCCGCACCCGGTCGGTGGGAATGGACATTTTGCCCAACACGTTGTGCATGCCGGAAAGCGTCTTTTTGCCCTTGATTTTGTATAGATACTTCAGCAGTTGCCGGGCTTCGGGCGTCGCCTTTGGGTTGATGGGCCGGCGCTGAGCGAAACCAGCCAAGCTGAGGAGCAAACAAGCGGCCAGCAGCGCGAGCCGCCGCAGCGTGCGCAACGAGGCACACCGATGGGAGAAAACGGGCATAAGCATCAAATAGGTTACGAAAAGGTCTTGATGAGCAACCGGCTCCACTGCCCGCTACGGCAACTGCTGTTGCCACAAACGGCTCGCACCGCCCGGCCTGAAAAGCCAAAAGCTGCGCGAGCCGTTCGCGAAAGGGGGCGGCCAGAAGCAGAAAAACCGGCTTCAGCAATGCTCAAAAGCACTCCCGAAGCCGGTTTCTACTGTAGCTTATTACCCGTTTAGGCTAGTTGTAGCCGGGGTTTTGCGGCACCTTCCATACCTGCGCATCATTCAGCGGAATTGGCAGCAGCGGAATGGGGTTTATAACGCCTGTGGTGATGCTGTGGCTCATGGCATTGGCGCGCACATTAACCGGGGCAGTGGGCAGCACGCCGAAGTAGCGGCCGGTCCGAATCAAGTCCCAGAAACGCAGCGACTCCTCCGCGAACTCCACGCGGCGCTCGTGCCAGATGGCGTTCAGCAGCGTCTGGCCCGAGAGGCCGCTCGCGAGGTCGGGCAAGGTGCCGGCCGGTGTATTGGCCGACTCGTAAGCTATCGAACCCACCGTAGTGCCCGGAGGGCGGGTAGAGTTGCGAGCCCGCTGCCGCACCTGATTCACCAGCGCCACCGCTTCGGTGGGTTTGTTGAGCTGCGCCGCGGCTTCGGCCTTCATCAGCAGAATGTCGGCGTAGCGCAGCTTGCGGATGTTCTGCGGGCCCGATTGGTTTTGGGCGGGCTGGATGATGGCCACTTTCCGGTTCAGATAGCCCGTGTCGTTCTCCGAAGGGTCAATTTTGTTCAGGATGCCGAGCACCACGTCGCCGTCTTTGATGATGGTTACTTCGCGGCGCGGGTCGTTGGGCTCAAACTCGTCCACCAGGTTTTGAGTGGGGTTGTTGAAGCCGTAGCCGAACGTTTTGCGGTTGTTCTGGAATACGTTGCTGGTGGTGCCCACCGAAATAGGCCCGTAGCTGTCGTTGGAGGTAGCCATCTGAATCTCGAAAATCGACTCGCTGCTGTTTTCCCCTTCGTTCTGGTGAATGGCGGCATAGTTGGCCAACAGGCTGTACTGGTTGGAGTCAATGACGGTGCTCGTTAGGTCGTACACTTCCTGCCAAGTGTGCTTGTTGGTGTTGTCGGTACCCAGCTGGTACATGATGACGCGAGCCAGGTAGCCGTTGGCGGCGCCTTTGGTGGCGCGGCCCAGGTTGGCGGCCGAATAGCCGCTCTTTTCGGGCAGCAGCGCGGCGGCGGCTTTCAGGTCTTTCTCAATGAAGGCGTAGGTTTCGGCAATGCTGGCCCGGCTCACCGACGAAACTTCCGTGGGCAGCAACGCCTTTTCGAACAGCGGCACGCCCCCGAAGGTCTTCACCAGGTTGAAGTAGAAGTACGCGCGCAGAAATAGGGCTTCCCCTTTCAGGCGGCTTTTCAAGGCCGCGTCGATGGTGCCGGCGTCCACGTTGTTGATGACCGTGTTGGCGCGCCCAATGCCCGTAAAACTATGCACCCACAAGGTACTCACGGGACCGTTGCCGGGCGTCACCGTCCAGTTTTTCAGTTCAATCAGGGGCTGGAAGTCGCTGGGGGTGCTGCCTTTGGCGGCATCGTCGGTCATGACGTCGCCAAACATCCACTCAAAGGTTTGAGGAACGTATTCGCCCACCCCGAATTTGGGGCCCTGGTCCCAGGCCGTCACGTCGTACACCCCATTCACGGCCTGCACGGCGTTGGTGGGGTCGTTGAAGAGGTTGGCTTGCGTAACGGTGCCCAAGGGCTCTTTATCGAGGAAATCCTTGCATCCCTGCGAAAGCATGAGGGTGGCCGAAAGCCCCGTCAGCGCCAGGAAGCGAGCTGCTGTTGCAGTTTTCATTGGTTGGTTCAAATAGGAAGGTTAGAACTGAACATTGAGGCCCAGGCGGTAGGTTCGCGGCTGGGGGTAGTTGCCGTTGTCCACGCCGAAGGCAAAGGGGCTGTTGAAGTAGCCGGTAGCCGCCACCTCGGGGTCCAGGCCCTTGTATTTGGTGAGGGTGAACACGTTGTCAACCGAGGCAAACACCCGCACCCCGCCGATGCGGTACCGGTCGAGGAGGGTCTTGGCCACCGAGTAGCCCAGCTCCATGTTGCGGGCCCGCAGGTAGCTGCCGTCCTCCACGTAGCGGCTGCTGATTTTGTCGTTGTAGCCGCCGCCGTTGTTGGTGTCTTCGGCCGTCACGCGGGGCTGGTTGCTGTTGGGGTTGCTCGGCGTCCAGCGGTCCATGCGGTCGGCGTAGAAGTTGGTCCACAGGTTGGCAAAATTGCTGGACTTCGACAGGTTTAAGGCCGAGGCGTTGAAAATTTCGCTGCCCTGCACGCCGTACAGCAGTACTTTGAAATCAAAATTGCTGTACCCCAGGTTCAGCGAGCCCCCGTACGTGAACTTCGGAGTTCCGCTCCCGATGTACGTGTAGTCGCTCGGGGTAATCCGGCCGTCGTTGTTCACGTCTTGGTAGCGCACGTCGCCGGGTTTGGCACCAGGCTGCAGCGGCGCGCCTTGGTTATTGACGTACGAGTTAACTTCCTCTTGCGAGTGAAAGATGCCTGTCGACTTCAGGCCGTAGAAATACCCGATTTCGCGGCCCACATCGGTGCGGGTGATGTTGCCGAGCTGCGATATGACGTTGGCCCCGGCAATCGGCGAGGCGCCGCCCAGGCTCGTTACCTCATTGTCGATGCTGGTGAAATTCACCCCGGCGCTGTAGCGGAACTTGCCAATCTCGTTCTGGTAGTTCAGGGCCAGCTCCAGGCCCCGGTTGCGCAGCGAAGCCACGTTAGCAGCGGCGGCGGCTTGCCCGATAAGGTCGGGGACCGGAACCAAGGCAATCATGTCCTCGGTCTTGCGGATAAAGTAGTCGCCGGTAAACGTCAGCTTGTTGTCGAGGAAAGCGGCATCAATCCCAAAGTCGGTAGTCACGGCCGTTTCCCATTTTAGCGCGGGGTTATTGAGAGTGGCAATGGCCACGCCAGGGTTGAGGGCCTGGTCGGTACCGAACACGTAGTTCTGGTTGTTGGTCGCCACCGAGGCATACCCGTAGTTGGGCGCCGCGTTCTGGTTGCCTACCAGCCCATAGCTGCCCCGCAGCTTCAGCTGCGAGAAGACGGTCACGCCCTTCATGAAACTTTCGTTGGAAACGTTCCAGGCCGCCCCTACCGAGGGGAACACGCCGGCCCGCTCATCCTCCAAGAAGCGCGACGACTGGTCGTAGCGTATCGTAGCCGTTAGCAGGTACCGGTCGCGGAAGTTGAAGTTGCCCCGTGCGAAGTATGATAGCAGGCTCTGGTCGTACTGGGAACTGCGCACGGTGCTGGTGGCCGAACGGGCCGCCGAGATGTATTGCAGATTAGGGTCGGCGGGCACGTTGAAGCCCGTAACGGAGGTGCCATTGCCGTAGCCGCGCTGCGCCTCCTGGCCCAAAGTGGCCGAGATAGAGCTGTTGTTGCCCAGGTCTTGATTATAGTTGAAGTAGTTCGACCACACCCAGCTCACGTTTTGGTTGCGGGTTTCCGTGAGCAGGCTTTGCGCGCGTTGGTCGTTGGGCCCTAGGAAGTACTGGGGCTGATAGATTTTGGGGTTGTTGTTGTTGAGGGTGATGCCGAACGTGGAGCGGAACGACAGGTTTTTGAACAGCGACGCATCCAAGTAAGCGCTGGTGAACAGCGTGTTGCTTGAACTCCGGTTGGTCTTCTGCTCTTCCAGGTAGCGGGCTAGGTTGGGCGTAAAGCTAGTTATCTGGTCGTAGGAGTAGCTGCCGTCCGGCTTGTAAGGCGACGAAATCGGGTTGGCCTGGGTGGCGTACTGAAACACCGGGCTGTACTGCGTGTTGCCGTTGGCGTCGTTGGTGCTCAGCAGCTTGGCGGCCGTGAACGTGGCCGAGGCCCCGGCTTTCAGAAACTTGGTGAGCACCAAGTCGTCGTTCAGGCGAATGACGTACTTCTTCAGGCCCGAGTTTTTGATGATGCCGTCCTGTTGGAAGTAGTTACCGCTGATGAGGTACCGGTTCTGGTCGGTCCCCCCGGAGGCCGACAGGCTGTAGTTCGTAATCAGGCCCCGCTGCGTCACCAGGTCCTGGAAGTTGGTGCCGGCCACCCCGCCCTGCAGGGCGCTGTTCAGGATGTCGGCGTAGTCGGTCGGGATGGGCTTGGTGCTGTTGGTGTACGCTTCCGTTACCAGCGTAGCATACTGCTGCGCGTTGGCCAAGGGCAGCTGTTTGCGCAGCTCCTGGAAACCGGTGTAGCCAAACAGGTTGAACTGAGTTTTGCCCGCCTTGCCGTGCTTGGTGGTGATGAGCACCACGCCGTTGGCGCCCCGCGAACCATAAATAGCCGTGGCGGAAGCATCTTTCAGGATTTCCGTCGACTCAATGTCGGTCGGCAGCAGAAAGCTGATGTCGCCGGTTTGCACGCCGTCCACCACGTACAGCGGGTCGCTGTTGTTGATGGTGCCCACGCCGCGCACCCGGATGCGGGTGCCCGAACCCGGCTGGCCGCTGTTCGACGTAATGTCGACGCCGGCCGCGCGGCCTTGCAGGGCTTGCACCGGGTCGGAGGTGGCCACCTGCTGAAGCTGAGTGCCCGATACCGAGGTAACCGCGCCCGTCAGGTCGCTACGGCGCTGCGTGCCGTAGCCCACCACCACCACTTCGTTCAGGCCCTGAGCCGCAGCAGTGAGCGTAACGTTGATGGTTGATTGGCTGCCTATGGCAATTTCTTGAGAATTTGACCCCACGAAGCTTATCACCAGCGTGGTGGCGCCTTCGGGAATCGTGAGTTGGTAGCTGCCATCGGTCCCAGCCGAGGTAGCCGTGGTGGTGCCCTTCACAAGAACCGTGGCCCCCACGAGGGGTTCTCCCTTGCTGTCGGTCACGACGCCTTGTACTGCTCGCTGCTGCGCAAACGCCGCTGAGAAGCTACAGAGCATGATTATCATGGTGTACACTAACGCCTTCATAGAACTATCACTTGGTGAGGAAAAAACATAATCAAAAGTAAAGGGCCATTATTCTACTTATTAATGCATTTTTATCCTTTCATCATATTCAATAAACATTGAGGAGGTTTTGAGATAATAAAAACTCGATTGCGTAAACCCGGAAGGCATTATTAGGTAAAATGCTATACATGCTCAGATGATACTTTTTTATCGAAAGCCTATGCGATAACTACCGAATTCCACGCAATAGAGTGCAAACGATTTCTTTCATAACTGAAATGGATGAGGGCGGCATGAAACGCCTTGGCACCGCCAGGCATTGCGGTTTCTGCGCTAGCGCGGACGCGCACGGCCTTCTGGTTGCTGGCTTTCGAGTGGGACTTGTACCGAAGCACTTGTTCAAACGGGTACGTCAGTTCCGGTGCAGGACTGCCAAGTGGCGGGAGAGTCGTGGTTGTAATTGTCAGTTTAAAGAAACCAGCGCAGGTGGGTAAATGCCGGCGTCAAGGCGTTCGCTGGGGCATTAAGCTTGCGTTGTTCCGATGAAAGCCGGTGCTTTAACAAACACAGTTGGATTGGTCGTTTTTTCCAAATCAGGCAACGACACACCGGTGGCTAAGCTTCGCAAAAGTGAACAAGCCCGCGTGCCGCCAACATCGGGGCCAACCCCGAACCATGGAGAAGCAGCCGCCACAGCGGTCCAGCCGAACGAAATCTCCCTTGCAAGGCGTGAGGCGAATGCCGGGTTGGAGGAGTAGCTTCGCCTCGCTGGGTCGCGTTTGTTGCGGCACCGGCTCTACTCATGAAACACCTTTCCATGCGGCTTTTTTGGGTCCGCCGCTTCCGTTCTGCCGCCAGCTTGGCTCTTGCCATGATGTGTTGCCCGGTGGGGCTGCGAGCGCAGCCGGCCGCGGCAACGGGCAGCCCAGCGGCCGTGCTGCTGCGTCCCGCCGCCGTAGTCGACGGCCAGGACCTGCACCCCGGCTGGGCGGTGCTGGTGGAAAACGACAAGATTGTCGCCGTCGGCCCGGTTACCCAAATCGCCCTGCCCACCGGCGGCCGTGCCCTCGACCTGCCCGGGCTGACCCTGATGCCGGGCCTGATTGAAGGGCATTCGCATTTGCTGCTGCACCCGTACAACGAAACGACCTGGAACGACCAGGTGCTGCTCGAATCCCAGGCCCTGCGCGTGGCGCGGGCCACCGTGCACGCCCAGCGCACGCTGCTGGCCGGCTTCACCACGGCCCGCGACCTCGGCACCGAAGGCGCAGGCTACGCCGACGTGGGCCTGAAGCAAGCCATCAACCAGGGCATCATTGCCGGGCCGCGCCTGCTGGTGGCCACGCGCGCTTTGGTGGCCACGGGCAGCTACGGCCCCAAGCTGTCGGGCGACGCCGACGTGCCCCAGGGCGCACAGGAAGCCGACGGCGTAGACGGCATCATTCGGGCCGTGCGGGAGCAAATCGGGCACGGCGCCGACGTCATCAAAGTGTACGCGGACTACCGCTGGGGCCTTAACGGTTCGGCGCAGCCCACTTTTTCACAGGAAGAATTGACGCTGATTGTGCAAACGGCGCGCTCGGCGGGCCGGGGCGTGGTGGCCCACGCTTCCACGGTGGAGGGCATGCGCCGTGCCACCCTGGCGGGCGTCGAAACCATTGAGCACGGCGACGACGGCACCCCCGAAATATTCAAGCTGATGAAGCAGCGCGGCGTGGCCCTGTGCCCCACCGTGGCGGCCAGCGACGCCACTTCCCAGTACCGCGGCTGGAAAAAAGGCCAGGACCCCCTGCCGCCCCGCATCCAGCAAAAGCACTTAAGCATGCAAGCCGCCCTCAAGGCCGGCGTGAGCCTGGTAATGGGCGGCGACGTGGGCGTGTTTGCCCACGGCGACAACGCCCGGGAGATGGAGCAGCTGGTGCGGGACTACGGCCTCACGCCACTGCAGGTGCTGCGCCAGGCCACCCGCGGCAACGCCCAGATTTTCCACCTCGCCGACCGTGGCAGCATTCGCCCCGGCCTGCTGGCTGACTTAGTGGCGGTGGCCGGCGACCCTACGCAGGACATTGCCGCTGTGCGCAACGTGCAGCTGGTGATGAAAGGCGGGGTGCTGTATAAGCAGCCGTAGTTTTAGTGGTTAGTGGTTAACGGTGAATGATTAATGGGCAATTGTTAGTGATGAGCGGCTTGACCTTCGATAGCATCGATTAACCACTAACCGTTAACCACTAATCATTCTACCCGGCGCACGCTGCCTCCGCCGCCGCTGCTGGAATTGGCTACGCGGGCGCCGCCTTTGTAGCGGATGTCGCTGCCGCCCGAAGCGTTGGAGGATATCTCGCCTTCGACGAAAACGTTGACGTCGGAGCCGCCGCTGGCTTGCACCGTGGCCGTGTTGCTTTGCAAGGCGAAGCCGTTGTAGTCGGAGCCGCCGCTTACGTCCACTTTCTGGCGCTCTACGCGCCCGGCCAGGTCCACGTCGCTGCCGCCAGAGGCTTGCACGGTGAGCGTCTTGGCGGTTAGGTTCATTTTCACATCGGAGCCGCCGCTGGCATCGATGGAGAAGTTGTCGGCGGAAAAGTTAGACTGCCCTTTGGCGTCCGACCCGCCACTCAGTGACAAGCCGATGAGCCGGGGGCAGGTGATGTATACGGTGGCTTTGCGCTTGCTGCTCAGCAGGTCCCGCCAGGAGTAGTTGCGCTCCCAGCCAATTTTGAGGGCGTTGCCGTCCACTTCGGTCACGATGTGGTCCTGGGCTTCGGGCGAAGCCTCCACCACCACCGAGGTAGTGGAGCCCTGGCTCAGCACCAGGTCGATGCCGCCGCTGGAGCTGACGGTTTGGAAGCCGCTGAGCTGGCGGGACTGTTTTACCTGGGCTTGCGCCGTGCAGGAAGCAAGCGAGACCACGGCGACGGCCGCGGACAGAAACAAGGTTTTCATGGCAAAAGCAGAAAATAAGGTGTGAACGAGTTGATGCTAGGAGCCGACGCGCGGTTGCCTGGCTCGCACCAAGTTACGCGTATTTGCTTTGGTTCAGGTACCGTTAGTATAATTCCAACACCCCGCTTTCCGGCGAATCAGCCAGCGTTTGTAATGTCCGCAAAGTGTTGCAGCAGCAGGGCCGCATGGGATTGTGTGGATTGGTTGCCGGTGCGCAACATCACCACTTTGGGCGGGAATCCGAGCACACCGGCGAAACGATAAAAATTTTCGTCGTTGGTGATGACTATGTACTCATTGGTTTTAGCCCATTCCCAAATTTGGCGGTCGTCGGCCGGCACGGGCAGGCCCGTTCGACTCACGTGGCGCAGGCCGATGGGAAGGTCGGCGAGTTAGCGCACCAACCGATACGATAAATTAGCATCCAGAAGCCAGTTCATCTACGCCGCCATCTGACGGGTGCGCTGTTCCAGGTTTGCCGCAAAAGCCAAGGCCGCCTGAATGTGGTTTAGGGTTAGCTCCGGAAAGTCTTCCAGTATTTCCGCGTTGGTCATGCCCGAAGCCAGCCAGCTCAAAATGTCCTGCACGGCAATGCGTGTACCCACAATGCAAGGTTTGCCAAACCGTATTTCGGGTCGGGTGCTGATGAGGTCTTGTGAGTGAGTCATGGCTTTAAAACGAGAAGGTTATCAAGCTGAAGCAGTTGCCGCGGCAGAAGATTAGCCGTTCCATACACTCGCCTGCAAAGCGCCATAAACCTACGAAAAGTTGACGGCCCTGTCGCTACTCCCGCTTGCCTTTCAGCATCGTTTTGAGCGCGGCCAGTTCGTCGCGCAGCTTGGCCGCTTGCAGGAAGTCGAGCTCTTTGGCGGCGGCTTCCATCTGCTTCTCAGTCGTTTTGATAAGCTTCTCCAACTCGGGGCGGGTCATCATGGCCACCACGGGCTCGGCGGCCAGGGCCAAGGCGCCGCCATCGTCGGGGCCGGCGTAGCCCTGGGCTTCGACGACGCGGTAATCGGATAAAGCCGTCTGGCCCATGATTTCGGCGTGGCTCTTGCGCACCGTACGCGGCGTGATGCCGTGCTCTTCGTTGTAAGCGGCCTGGGTGGCGCGGCGCCGGTTGGTTTCGTCGATGGCGCGCTGCATGGAGCCCGTAATGCGGTCGGCGTACATAATCACCTTGCCGCGGTCGTTTCGCGCGGCGCGGCCCATGGTCTGAATCAGGCTGCGCTGGTCGCGCAGGAAGCCTTCTTTGTCGGCGTCGAGAATGGCCACGAGGCTTACTTCGGGCAAGTCAAGGCCTTCGCGCAGCAGGTTCACCCCAATCAGCACGTCGATTTCGCCCAGGCGCAGCTTGCGCAAGATTTCCACGCGGTCCAGCGTTTTCACGTCGGAGTGCACGTATTCGACTTTGATGCCGAGGCGGTCCATGTACTTGCTCAGCTCCTCGGCCATGCGCTTGGTGAGGGTGGTCACCAGCACGCGGTCGCCTTGCTTCACGCGCTCGTCCACTTCGTCGAGCAAGTCGTCAATCTGGTTCACGCTGGGCCGAATGTCGATTTCCGGGTCGAGCAGGCCGGTGGGGCGAATAATCTGCTCCACCACCACGCCGCCGGCCTGGGTCAATTCATAGTCCGAAGGCGTGGCCGAAACATACACCGCCTGCCGGAACATGCTTTCGAACTCGTTAAAGGTCAACGGCCGGTTGTCGAGGGCCGAAGGCAGGCGGAAGCCGTACTCGATGAGGGCAGTTTTGCGGCTGCGGTCGCCGCCCCACATGGCCCGAATTTGGGGCATCGTGGCGTGGCTTTCGTCCACTACCAGCAGGTAGTCGTCGGGGAAGTAGTCGAGCAGGCAAAACGGCCGCGAACCGGGCGTGCGCCGGTCGAAGTAGCGCGAGTAGTTCTCGATGCCCGAGCAGTAACCCAGCTCCCGAATCATCTCCAGGTCGAACTCGGTGCGCTCCATGATGCGCTTGGCTTCGGAGTCGCGGCCTTCTTTTTCAAAGTAGGCGTGCTGCTGCACCATGTCGTCCTGAATTTCCTTGATGGCCGTGTTCAGGGTCTCTTTGCCGGTCACAAACAGGTTGGCCGGGTACAGGGCCACGCCGTTGGCTTCGTCCGAAAGCTTCTTGCCGCTCACGGGGTCAATCTTGTGCACCGACTCGATTTCGTCGCCGAAAAAGTAGATGCGGAAAGCATAGTCGGCGTAGGCCGGAAACACGTCCACCGTGTCGCCTTTTACGCGAAACGTGCCGCGCGAAAACTCCACTTCGGTGCGTGAATACAGAATCTGCACGAATTGATAGAGCAGATTGTTGCGCGTGTAGCGCATGCCCGGCTTGAGGAAAATGACGTTTTTGGCAAACTCCTCGGGGTTGCCGATGCCGTAGATGCACGACACCGAGGCGATGACGATGACGTCGCGCCGGCCGCTGAGCAGGGTGGAGGTGGTGTGCAGCCGCAGCTTCTCAATCTCCTGGTTGATGGCCAGGTCTTTTTCGATGAAAACGTCGGTACTGGCGATGTATGCTTCCGGCTGGTAGTAGTCGTAGTAGCTGATGTAGTACTCGACGGCGTTGTTCGGGAAAAAGGCCTTGAATTCGCCGTAGAGCTGGGCGGCCAGCGTTTTGTTGTGGCAGAGCACCAGGGCCGGCTTGCCGGTTTGGGCAATGACGTTGGCCATGGTGAAGGTTTTGCCCGTGCCGGTGGCGCCGAGCAGCACCTGGGAGTGCTCGCCGCTATTCACGCCCTCCACGAGCTTGGCAATGGCCGTGGGCTGGTCGCCGGTCGGCTTGAATTCAGACGTCAGTTGGTACTCCATGCAACGGGAAAGGTAGGCCGAAAAGGTCAGCCTAACTTAACCACAAACCAGGATTTTGGGTTTCGTCGGAAGGAAAAAGGGCGGCGGAGCTCAGCCTGTAAAACCGTCATGCCGAGCGCAGCCGAGGCATCTCGCTTGGGGAAGTAACTCTATCTTACGATTGAATTGCTACCACACGCGAGATGCCTCGGCTGCGCTCG
>DASVTG010000597.1:0-2094 GCA_036387695.1 Hymenobacter sp.
AGGCGGCCGGCTTCGTTGGTGAGGGTGGGCAGGGAATACATCCACCGCTCATCGTGGGCGATGCCGTGAGCGCGCAGGGCCTCCAGGTAGCCCAGGCAGCGGTTGCGGCTGGTGTTCAGGTGCTGCGGGCCCGCCAGGTGGGCAATGCGTGTGCAGCCTTGCGCGATGAGGTGCGAAACGGCCTGGTAAGCGCCCTGGAAGTCGTCGAGCACCACGGCCATGCTCTGGGCCAACTCGGGCACGCGGTCGAAAAACACCAGCGGAATGCCTTGGCGCCGCACTTGCTCGAAGTGCTGCGTTTCGGGGTGGGTGGTGGCCGATACGGACATGAGGATGCCCTCCACCTGCGCGTCGAGCAGGGTTTCGATGTTGCGCTGCTCGCGCCGCAGGTCTTCGTTCGACTGGCACATCATCACGTTGAAGCCCTCGCGGGTGGCCACTTTCTCGATGCCGTTCATCACGGCCGGAAAAAAGTAGCCTTTGATGTGGGGCACGATGACGCCCAGAGTCTGGCTGTGGCCTTTGCGCAGCGCCGCGGCCAGTTGGTTGGGCCGGTAGCTGAGCTCCTGGGCCAGCTGCCGCACCCGCTGCTTGGTGGCCTCGCTGATGTCCTTGTGGTCGGCCAGGGCCCGCGATACGGTCGAGATGGACAGATTAAGCTGCTGCGCTAAGTCGCGAATGGAAGTCTGCTGCTTTTTAGCTGCCATGGGTCAGTGCGTTAGGAAAAGTAGAAGACGGTTGCCCGGTCGAAAACCCGCGGCGTGAACTCACTTGAGCTCGCCAAAGGTTCGACCGCAACGCGGGCGCATTGAGTCCGCGTTGCTGGCAATTGGTCCCGTAAAGTAGCACCAGCCGGCCAAAACGCCACTAGGCCGTGGCAACGTGGCGGCTGCCGCGCAGGCCGTACCACACAATGTAGAGGTAGCACAGCACCGGCAGCAGCAGGGCCACGCGCAGGCCGTTGTGGTCGGCCACCACGCCAAAGAGCATGGGCACCAGCGCGCCGCCCACCACGGCGGTGCACAGCAGGCCGGAGCCTTCTTCGGTGTGACGCCCCAACCCGGAGAGGGCCAGTGGGAAAATAACCGGCCACATGATGGAATTCATCAAACCCACGGCCAGCAGGCTCCACATGGCCACTTCGCCCGATGAGTTGATGGAAATGAGAACCAACGCGGCGGCAGCCACGCCGTTGAAAGCCAGTAGCTTGGCCGGCGAAATCTTGTTCAGCAGAGCCGCACCCATGAAGCGGCCCACCATGGCGGCACCCCAGTACAGCGACACCCGGTGGCCGGCTGCTTCGGGGTCCAGGCCCATCACATCGGGCAAAGCCAGGTAGTTAACGATGTGCGAGCCGATGGCCACCTCGGCCCCCACGTAGGCAAAAATGCCCAGCACCCCGAGCACCAAGTGCCGGTAGTGCCACGCGCGCGTCGAGTCGGCGGCCACGGCGCCCACCTGCTCGGTGGCGGGCTGAATTTGGGGCAGGTTCACCCGGCTCAGCATGAAGCTGATGAGCAGCAGCACGGTGCCAATCACCAGATACGGAATTTGCACGGCCGTCACGTCGATGGAAGCAGCGCTGGCGGCGGTATTGAGCTTGGGCAGGTTGCTAAGAATCAAGGCGCTGCCCAACAAGGGAGCCAGGAAAGTGCCCAGGGAGTTGAAGGCCTGCGTGAGGGTGAGGCGGGCCGAGGCCGAGCGGGCCGGCCCCAGAATGGACACGTAGGGATTGGCCGCCACCTGCAAAATGGTGATGCCCGACGCCAGCACGAACAGCGCGCCCAGGAACAACCCGTACACCCGCTGCGCGGCCGCCGGGTAAAACAGGTAGGCGCCCAAGGCCGCCACGGCAAACCCAATGAGCATGCCCCGCTTGTAGCCCACCCGCGCCACCAGCATGCTGGCCGGAATGCTGACGAAAAAATACGCCCCAAAGAAGCACAGGTTAATCAGGTTGGCTTGCGCAAAGCTCAACTGAAAAATGGCTTTCAGGTAGGGAATCAAAATGTCGTTGAGACAGGTAATGAAACCCCACAGAAAAAACAAGGTGGTCACGGCGCTCAAGGCCGTGGTGTAGCGCTGCTGCGAGTC
>DASVTG010000598.1:0-1874 GCA_036387695.1 Hymenobacter sp.
AGCAGGTGCTGGCGTTCCAGCTCGCTGCGGTTGCGTTCCAGCTCGCGCCGGTTGCGCTGTCCTTGGAGGTAATCGATGGTCATGCGCACGCCCGAGCTGGCCACCATGGTGAGCAGCCCACTTATCAGCATTCCAATGAACAGGGACCACGTGTAAGGGTCGCCCCCTGGGTACTCGCCGTTCATCAACTGGTAAATCAAATTGGAAGCAGCAATGCGCAAGAGGGAAAACACGGCCGCTGATGTTATGCCTGCCACCAGGTAGACCCCCACCCGCCCGTGCGAAAGCGTGCGCGGGAACAGCACCATCCAGTTCAAGTAAAACAAGGCCGCTGCCAGTACGTCGAGCACAGCGTTGCGCACAAACCACACCTTATCCAGCCGCACGGCCATGGCCACCTTAGGGGTATCGCGAATGTTGTGATAAATCAGCACGTCAATGCCTAGCAACACCGACACCAGCAGCAGATGCACCCACCAGGGTACGGGTGTGTTGTCTTGCACTTCCGGCCACCACCCGGCAGTGAGCCCGCGACTGGTCCCTGCGGCCGCGCGGTCCGAAGCCGGTGGCAAGCCTGTTGCCTTGTCGGATAGGGAAGAGAGTGAATTATCCACGCCGCAAGGTAGCCGCTCACCAAAACAGGCCAGCCGATTTTCAACCAACGCCCTCCGTGTCCTCACCAACACTTGGCCGCGCTGCACTAATCAGTGCAAGGCGCCTTCCACCTGGCCTGGGTTCCACCCGGCGGGCGTTGATTCCCTGAAAGCTGGCGTTTCAGGGTCAAGACATGGGGTTGGTTGAATAGGAATTTGCGTATGTTCTCGGCAGCCTAGGTTTGCCTCGGATTCAACGCTCACACATTTTTCTACTTAGGTCCGCGGCCAAAGTAGAATAGGTATGCCGCTATACTAATGCTGGCTTCTCTTGCGTTTATCGGTGCTTTTCTCATCTTCCTTTTCTGCAATGAAGTCTGCTTATCTGGTCGAAACGGGCGACTTGTCGTTCCGTTTCGGCTCCCGTCCCATCCTGCACGCCCTCAACCTGCAAGTGCCGCAGGGCAGCATCTACGGTTTCCTGGGCCCCAACGGAGCCGGCAAAAGCACCACGCTGCGCCTGCTGCTGGGGTTGCTGCGGCCGGGTAGCGGGAGCGTCCGGTTGTTTGGGCACGAGCTGGCCCGGCACCGCGTGGCCTTGTTGAGTAGGGTGGGGGCGCTCATCGAAAACCCTTCGCTCTACGACCACCTCACCGGCCACGAAAACGTGGAAGCCACCCGCCGCCTGCGCGGCTTGCCGGCCGCTCGCACCGCCGCCGTGCTGGCCCAGGTCAGTCTCAGCGCCGATGCGCACCGCCCCGTGAAGGGCTACTCGCTGGGCATGCGCCAGCGCCTCGGCCTAGCCCTGGCCCTGCTGCCCGACCCCGACTTGCTGGTGCTGGACGAGCCCACCAACGGCCTCGACCCCGCCGGCATCAGCGACCTGCGGGCCCTGCTGCGGCAGCTGCGCGAAGAGCACGGCAAAACCATTCTGCTGTCCAGCCACCTCATCGGCGAGGTAGAGAAAGTGGCCACCCACGTGGGCGTCATTCAGCAAGGCCGGCTGGTCTTTCAGGGCAGCTTGCCGGAGCTGCAGGCGCGGCAGCAGGGACGGGCCCAACTGGTGCTCGAAACGGCCTGCGCCGCCACTTGCCAGCAATTGCTGCCGCAGCTCTCGGCCGCCATCATTACCGAGCAAGGCACATTGCGCCTCCCATTTCAATCGCGCGAGCACACCGCCGCTCTGGCCAGCGCCCTCATGGCTGCGGGCCAGCCCGTGTACGGCCTGCGCTGCGAGCAGCCCAGCCTCGAAGACACCTTTTTGCACCTCACCGAACCCCT
>DASVTG010000599.1:0-3610 GCA_036387695.1 Hymenobacter sp.
CTTGGGCCGCTGCATATACGGCGGTTTTTGGGCCGATAAAGACTCGAAAGCCCCGCAACAGGGCCGCATTCGGATGGACATTGTGGAGGCGCTCAAGAAAATCAAAGAGCCCAACCTGCGCTGGCCCGGCGGCTGTTTCGCCGACACCTACCACTGGCGCGACGGCGTGGGCCCTACGGCCCAACGCCCCAAAATGCTGAACATGTGGTGGGGCAATAACCTGGAGGATAACAGCTTCGGAACCCATGAATTTCTGGAGCTGTGCAATCTGCTCGGCACCGAGCCCTACCTAGCCGCCAACGTGGGCAGCGGCACGGTGCAGGAAATGGCCGGCTGGATGGAGTACCTCAACTCCAACGACGACACCCCGCTGGTGCTGGACCGCCGCAAAAACGGCCACCCCGACCCGTACAAGGTGACGTGGTGGGGCATCGGCAACGAAAGCTGGGGGTGCGGCGGCAACATGACGGCCGAATACTACACCGACGTGTACAAACGCTACGCCACGTTCGCCCACAATTACCCGGCCTCGCCGCCGCTCAAGAAAATCGTGAGCGGCGCCAACGGCGACGATGCCCACTGGACGGAGACGTGCATGAAGAACATCCCGCTCAGCCAGATGTGGGGCCTCACCCTGCACCAGTACACGCTGCCCACCGGCAACTGGAGCGGCAGCAAAGGCTCGGCCACCAATTTTGACGAAGCCCAGTACTTCAATACCCTCAAGAACTGCCTGAAAATGGAGGCCGTGGTGACCAAGCACGCCGCCATCATGGACAAGTACGACAAGGAGAAGAAGGTGGCGCTGCTGGTGGACGAGTGGGGCGTGTGGACCGACGTGGAGCCCGGCACCAACCCCGGCTTTTTGTACCAGCAGAACACCCTGCGCGATGCCCTGGTGGCCGGCACCACCCTGAACATCTTCAATAACCACTGCGACCGGGTGCGCGGCGCCAACCTGGCCCAGGCCGTGAACGTGCTGCAAGCCGTCATCCTCACGGAGAAGGACCGGATGCTGCTCACGCCCACCTACCACCTCTTCGACCTTTACCAGGTACACCAGGACGCGCAGTACCTGCCGCTGCAATTCAGCAGCCCGGACTACGCCGTGGGCAACGACAAAATCCCGGCCCTAAACGCTTCAGCCTCGAAAGACGCCAAGGGCGCCGTGCACATTTCCCTGGTGAACCTCGACCCCAACAAAGCCCTCAAGCTGGAAACCGCCTTGGCCGGCGTGAGCTGGAAAAACGTGACGGGCCGCATTCTGACCTCGGGCAAAATCAACGACTACAACACTTTCGACAAACCCAACAACGTGAAGCTGGCCAGTTTCTCCGGCGCGAAGAAGCGCGGTGACAAGCTGGCCGTAGAGCTGCCGCCCAAGTCGGTGGTGATGCTGGAGCTGCGGTAGAAACGAGTCTGTGGGGAACCTCACCCCCGGCCCCTCTCCTGGAGTGAGGTTCCGCGGGTGCGCTGTGCGGGCCGTCCTTTTCAACAGACCAATATGAAAACCGACTTTCTCGCTGCCCCCATCCGACGCCTGGTGCTTGGTGCCCTCGCTATGGGCGGCCTGGGGGCGCTCACCAGCCGCTACGACATTGCTTCGCTGGCGCACGCGCAGGCTCTGCCGGCGCAGGCTCCGGTTGCGAAAGGGCTCAAGGATTACTACCAAGCCTATTTTCCGGTGGGCGTGGCGGTGGGGCCGCCACAGCTGAAAGGGGCGGAAGCGGAACTCATCAAGCAGCAATTCAGCAGCATCACGCCGGAGAATGCCATGAAAATGGGCCCGATTCATCCGGACTCAACCCGCTATTTCTGGAGCGACGCCGACGCCATTGTGGCGTTTGCGCAGGCCAACAAGCTGCGGGTGCGCGGCCACAACCTGCTGTGGCACGAGCAAACGCCCACGTGGCTGTTCGGGAATGCCGACGGCACCACCGTTTCCAAGAGTATTCTGCTCAACCGCCTCAAGGACCACATCGACGCCGTGGTGAAGCGCTACAAAGGCAAAATTTACGCCTGGGACGTGGTGAACGAGGCCATTTCCGACAACCCCCAGGAGTTTCTGCGCAACTCGGAGTGGTACAAAATCTGCGGCGAGGACTTCATTGCCAAGGCCTTTGAGTACGCCCACGCGGCCGACCCCAAGGCCGTGCTGTTCTACAACGACTACAACACCGAGCGCCCCGAAAAGCGCGCCCGCATTGTCAAGCTGCTCAAGCAGCTGAAAGACGCCAAGGTGCCCATCGACGCCGTGGGCTTGCAAGGCCACTGGTCGCTGCAGGAACCCACGGAGCCCGAGCTGCGCGCCGCCCTCGACGAATACAAGTCACTGGGCCTGAAAATCCAGATTACCGAGCTCGACGTGTCAATTTATCCCTGGGAAAAGGACCGCCGTGCCCGGTGCCCCGATGAGTCGGACGCCTACACGCCCGAACTGGAGCAGAAGCAGACCGAGCAGTACAAGATGTTCTTCAAGGTGTTCCGCGACTACAAAAGCGTGCTGACCGGCGTGACCTTCTGGAACGTCTTCGACAAGTATTCCTGGCTCGACGCCTACCCCGTGGCGGGCCGCAAAAATTACCCCCTGCTGTTCGACCAGCAGCAGAAGCCCAAGAAGGCCTTCTACGAAGTGGTGAAGTTCTAGCTGTAGCGTGGTCGTACCCGGCGCGCGCTGCGACTCCGCGCACGGGACGGGAGGGCACAACCCAGACTCGCAGAGTCCCTCCGGGTACAACCTACGTCATTACCCTTGCCGCCCTGAATGATGAGCATAGGCGTGTCCCGGTTTTTGGCGAACAGCCGCGGGTTGGACTCCTAAGGGGATTTGCTGGGCGTGGCGTCTCAGAAGCTGTTTGAGTTGGCCGGCACGAGGTAGAGACGCAACACCTTGCGTCTTGTCGTGGAACGAAATCGGGCACATGATTCTCAAACGGCGCGGCCGACGAGACGCAAGGTGTTGCGTCTCTACCTCGTTTGTGCCAGTTGGAAATTAACTTAAACAGCTTCTGAGACGCGAACTACACAGTTCGCGCTACGGTACCCTAACCTGAGCACTGCTACAGGGTTCCCCAAGGTACGGCCGGACATGATTCTCAATTCATGTTTAGTAAACTATGCCATGTTTGTATATTATTTAAGCTTGTTCAATCATCCTTCTTTTTCTGCACCAATGAAGCTACTGCGCCTCGTGACGGTTGTAGCGTTTGGGCTGGCGTCCCAAATAGCCTGCGCTCAGCAGCCCACGCCGGCCGCGCCGCCAACTGGCATTCAGCCCGAAGCCCCGCCCACGCCGAGGAATTGGCCTGGGAACGCCAACGCCGGAACCGCGCTCTGACCGATTCGGTGGCACGGGCCCGCACACCAAATGCCAACCCCAACGCTATGCTCGTTGAAACGGTGAAGGGCCGCAAGTCCGGCACGGCCCTCGACGTGGGCATGGGCGAGGGCCGCAACGCCGTTTACCCGGCCCAGCAGGGTTGGCAGGTCACCGGTTTCGACATTGCCGACCAGGCCTTGGCCTACGCCCAAAAGCGCGCCAAGGCCCTCAATGTGAAAATCACGACCGTGGAGCAAAACATGGCCACCTTCGACTGGGGCACGAACAAGT
>DASVTG010000600.1:0-2155 GCA_036387695.1 Hymenobacter sp.
TACTACAATCACCACCGCCCCCACCAGGCGCTGAAAGGGCAAACCCCGGCCCAAGTCTTCGCTCAAACCCCTACCTTCAATCCCTCTTCGATTTGCTTAACAAACCCCGCCTAAACTGTCCAGTTTTTGGGGAGTAGTACAGACTGCTCACTCAAGCCCCAGCCTGGCAACATCGTGGTGGCCGCCGTCGACGGAGAATTCACTCTCAAACGCCTCGAAAAGCGCGGCGGCGTCTATTGGCTCGTGCCCGACAACCCCGCCCACGAATCCGTCGACACCAGCCGCCTCGGCCAGAGCTTCGAAGTGTGGGGCGTCGTCACCCACGTCATCACCGAAATGATAAACGGCAAGCTTCACGAGCACACCCGCACACGCCGCATCTAGCATTCCTAACCACCCGCCTGCTGCCCCCAATCATCAGGCTCCCCTCTCTACCGGAGAGGGGCCGGGGGCGAGGTTCCCATGTTCGCCCTCCTCGACTCTAACAATTTCTACGTCAGCTGCGAGCGCGCCTTCCAGCCCAAGCTGGCCGGCCAGCCCGTCGTCGTGCTGTCCAACAACGACGGCTGCGTGCGACCTGTTGCCTGCGAACTACATAAGCAGGCGTTCTTTAGCTCGGGCTAAAGAATAACTATCTGTCTGGTGCAGAGTTCAATTCTCTGCCGCCCTGATGAGCGGGCGAAAACGCTTTCCCCATCTGCCCGGCGTGGCAAACCGGGTGGGTGAAGCGGGAAAGAACGCGGGTACGTCGGAGACTGGCCGGCCATCCCCGCAAGTGTGAAAGCATGCGTAAGAATTTTGAATCCACTACCCATCGTTACGTTGACCAAGCTTAGCCAGTATGAGAAGCTTGCCCAAAAGGGAACGGTTGTCGGGCCGTGGTAATGCGTTTCCGACCACGGCCGCTCTGAGGTGGTCTAGCTAAGCTGAACAGAGTTGGGCCGTTGTTTGAAAATGGGTTTCGAAGTGGTTGGGGGCGCGGTAGCCGAGGGCTGAATGGCGTCGTTCGGCGTTGTAGTAGGCGATGTGGTGGCTGATTTCGAGCTTGGCTTCGGCCAGGCCGGGGAAGCTGCCGCCGTCGAGCAGTTCGGCCTTGAAGCGGCTCCAAAAGGACTCGGCATGGGCGTTGTCGTAGCAGTTGCCCCGCCGGCTCATGCTCTGCAGAGCCCCGTTTTGCGCGAGTAAGTCCTTGAAGCGGGTCGCCCTGTACTGGCTGCCCTGGTCGGAATGCACGACCAGTCCGCTCGGGGGCCGGCGCACGGCCAGGGCCCGGCGCAGGGCCTCGCTGACCAGGTCTTCGGGCATGGTGTCGCGCACGTCCCAGCCCACGACTTTGCGCGAGCACCGGTCGAGCCAGACGGCCAGATACAGCCAGCCGCCACCCTGGCGGGGCAGGTAGGTGATGTCGCCCACCCAGACCCGGTTCGGGGCCGTGGGGGCCGGCTGGCCCAGCAGGCGGTTGGGGGCGGCCCGTACGGCCGGGTCCGAATCGGTGGTGCGGGGCACGAACGAACGGGGCTGCTGGGCCCGCAAGCCGTGGGCGTGGAGCACGCGGCGGATGCGCCAGCGGCCCACGGCATGGCCCTGGGCCTGCACTTCGGCGCGGAGCCGGCGCGTGCCATAGCGCTGGCTGTGGTCCGCAAACGCCTCGCGCACGGCCACGTGCCAGGCCGGCTCTGTGGCCGGCAGTTGCCGGCGGCGCTGCCAGGCGTAGTAGGCGGCCGGGGCCACGCGCAGCACCTGGCAGAGCTGGCGCACCGGCACCTGGCTGGCCCGCTGGGCAATGTGCTGGTAGGTGCTCACCGGGTCGGCTGGCCGAAGATGACCAAGGCTTTTTTTAAAATGTCGAGCTCCCGCTCGGCCCGCTTGAGGCGGGCGCGCAGGGCACGCACTTCCGGGTCGCGGGCCACTTCCTCACTGCCCACTTCGGCCACGAGCTGCGCCTGCTGCCAGCGGTAGAGCAGCTTGGGGCTGATGCCCAGCTGCCGCGCGGCGGCCTGCGTGCTGCGGCTCTCGTCGGCCAAACGCAGGGCCTCGGCCTTGAAGGCCTCGTCGTACTTACGTCGTTTGTCGGGCGACGCCCCGTTCTTTTTTGCGGTCATAACAGAAGAAATATACGTCCTTCTTCTGCCCAGCATTACTAGACCACCTCACT
>DASVTG010000601.1:0-2233 GCA_036387695.1 Hymenobacter sp.
GGCCCGCTCACCCGCAACAACGAGGACATCACCACCACGCTGCCGGCCGCGGCCACGCCCACCGCCGGCTGGCACCTGCTGGGCAACCCCTTTCCCTCGGCCCTGAACTGGGACGCCGTGCCCGTGCCCACCGGCGTGAGCGGCGCCATGTACATTTTCGTAAGCACCAGTCAATACGCCGGCCAGTACCGCGCCTACGTTAATGGCATAGGCGGCGCCGGGGCCACCATTCCGCTGGGGCAGGCCTTTTTCGTACGCTCGCTGGCCACCACGTCGGTTCCCATCACGTTCCCGCTCAGCGCCCGCATCACCGACTTTGGCGCTGCGAACACGGCCACCTTGCAACGCACCGCTGCCGACGCCCGTCCCCGCCTGCGCCTCACGGTTGCAGCCGCTGCCACGCCCGCGGTGTCCGACGAAACCTACCTCTACCTGGAAGCCGGTGCCACCGCTGACCAGGAGGCGCGCTTCGACGCCGACAAAATGCCCAATCCCAGCGGCCTGAACCTGGCTTCAGTTGCCAACGGGCGGGAACTCGCCATCAACGGGCTGCCCGAGTTGCTGCCTCCCACCACCGTGCCGCTGGCCCTCACGGCGCCCAACCCTGGCGCCTACGTGCTTACTGCCGACCAGCTCGCCAATTTCGCCCCCGGCGCCCTCACCCTAACCGATGCCCTGACGGGCACCCGCACGCCGCTGGCCGCCGGCACCCGCTACGCCTTCACCCTGGCCGGCACCAGCGCCCCTGGCCGCTTTGCCCTGGAGCTGCGCCCCGCCAACGTGACGGCCACCACGCCGGCTCAGGCCCTGGCGGCTCAGCTGCAGGTGTACCCCAACCCGGCTTCTGGTAGTTTCCGGGTGCAGCTGGCACTTCCGGCGGGCGCCAAAGCGGTGAATGTGCCGCTGCGCCTCCTCAATGCCTTGGGCCAAACGGTGCGCAGCCAGCAGCTGAAGTCCGCCGCTGGCCAGCCCGTTAGCGCCGAAGTGGACGTGCGCGGCCTGGCTCCCGGCGTGTACCAGCTGCACCTCACCGCGGCCGGCACGGCAGTAGTGCGGCGGGTGGTGGTGCAATAAGGCCGTGGCGGCAACCGAAAGCCCCGGCTGGTGGTTAACTTAATCAGCCGCCGGCCTGGGCATGCCCGCGGCGTCATTTCGGTTTCGCTTCCCTTCGTTATGAAAACATTCTTCCTTTTGCTTGTGGCCGTGGTAGCAGCGGGGCTTCATCCGGCCTCTGCTCAAATAGACACCACGGGCGGCCGCTATTACCGGCCCATATTCCCGAACGTGACCATAACGTTGGGCGTGGCATACGGAGCAGCCACCAACCTGGCCGGCGTCAACCAAACGCTGCTCATGGACATCTACCAGCCCACCGGCGACGTGCTGGCCCAGCGGCCGGTCATCATCTTCGCGCACCAAGGCGGCTTCCTCAGTGGCTCGCGCACCGATGCCTACATGGTGGCCGTGTGCCGGCGCTTCGCCCAGCTGGGCTACGTCACGGCCAGCATCGACTACCGGCTGGGCTTTCCCATCAGCGGTTTCCCGCTGCCGCCCGCCGATACCGTGGGCGTGGCCCGCGCCGCCATCCGCGGCATTCAGGACCTGAAGGCGGCCGTGCGCTTCTTCCGCCGCGACGCGGCCACCACCAACACCTACCGGGTGCAGCCCAGCTACATTGCCGTGGGCGGCTCCTCGGCCGGCGGGTTTGCGGCCCTGGGCGCCGGGTACCTGGACAAGGCCAGCGAAGTGCCGGCTTACGTTGACATTGCCTCCCTGGGCGGCGTGGAGGGCAACAGCGGCAGCCCCGGCTACAGCAGCGCCGTGCTGGCCGTGCTCAACCTGAGCGGCGCCACCGAAAGCCCGAACCTCATCGAAGCCGGCAACGCCCCGCTGCTCAGCGTGCACGGCACCGCCGACAACACCGTGCCCTACTTTCAGGGCCGGGTGGGGTCGCTGCTGCCCCCGAAGTACGTGTACGGCAGCGGGCGCCTGCACCCGCGGGCCACGGCCGTGGGCATTCGCAACACGCTGGTTCGGCTGAGCCGGGCGGGCCACATTCCTTTCGAAAGCACGAGCCCTGCGGGGCAAGCCTACGCCGACACCACCTTCCGGGCCATTCGCGACTTTCTGCGGCCGGGCCTGGCCCAGGCCGGCACCGTGGTCACGGCGGCCAAGCCGGGACTCAAAAACGCGCCGGCCGCGCAAGCCTACCCCGTGCCGGCCGACGACGCAG
>DASVTG010000602.1:0-2245 GCA_036387695.1 Hymenobacter sp.
GGACATCCCCGGGTGGTGGCCATAACCGACACCGTGATTCCCCACGAGAAACGACCGGGTGACCGGCCGCTGACGCGCTATTTTCTGAGTGCCTGCGATGGTTTCGTGACCATGAGCCGCAGCGTCCTGAAGGATTTGCAGCTGCTCGGGTTTGGGGAAAAGCCGGGGCTGTACCGGCCGCACCCGTTGTACGATAATTTCGGACCCATCAAACCCAAGAGTGCCGCATTGGGGGCGCTGGGGTTGCCTGAAACAGTTGGTTACCTACTGTTCTTCGGCTTTATCCGCGCCTACAAGGGGCTGGATATCATGCTCGAAGCTTTTGCCGACGCGAGGGTGGCTGCTTTGCCCGTTAAGTTGATTATCGCGGGGGAATTTTATGAAGACGCAGCCCCGTATAATGCCCTGATTCAGCGCCATAACTTGGAAGACAGGATAGTGCGTGCTACTGATTTTATCCCAAACGAGAAGGTGGTAGACTATTTCTGTGCTGCGGACTTGGTGGTGCAGCCATATAAAGACGCCACGCAAAGCGGGGTGTCGCAAATAGCTTATCATTTTGAGCGGCCCATGCTGGTCACCGACGTAGGCGGGCTGGCAGAATTAATACCGAATGGAGTAGTGGGCTACGTGGTGCCTCCCACTGCCGAGGCCATCGCCACAGCCCTTGTGGACTTCTACGCCCGGCAACGAGAAACTGCATTTGCCAAAGGAGTTAGGGAGCAGAAAGCGCAGTTCTCCTGGCCAGTGATGGTTGCGGCGCTGAAGGAAGTGGCGGGGCTAAAAGATGCTAATAATGCTGCTTAAGCCGGTACAAACGCCTTCAGCATGTGCGTGCGCCGCTCGACAAAGGGAGCCGCAGCCGGCTTAGGTCTCCTGTGAAGGAACCGCCGCTTGCACAGCGGCCATCACTTTTTCGGCTGGCAAGTCTTCCATGCAGCTGGTGCCCAGCTTGCAGGTGCCGCGGTAAAAGCACACGCATTCGCGGTTGGGCCCCACGAGCTGGCCCCGCCCGTAAAGGTCGAATTCGTGGGGATTGAAGATGTTGTTCATCAGCACCGTGGGTTTGCGCAGGGCAATGCTGATGTGCATGGCCATGGTAACCTGGGTCACGATGCCGTCCATCTGGTGCATCAGGTTGATGAACTGGGGAAGGGGAAACGTGCCGGGATATGCTGCCCCGGTGGCGGCGTGTAGCACTTTATTGCGCGCGTCTTCGCCTTCGCCGCCGAGCAGCACTGGCGCGTAGCCCGCCGCTTGCAACTGCGTGATGAGCGAAATCCACTTCTCATCGCTCCACAGTCGGGTGGTCCACCGGTCGCCGCAGCCGGTGTTCAGGCCAATGCGCGGACCCGTTGCAGGCAGCTGGCTCCAGTTGTAGCCCTTGTCTTCGTGGGTGTCGAACACGTATTCTTCGCCGCGAAAATCGAAACCACAAAGCTCAAATATTTCCTGCACGTAAGGCTTGGTGTTGGCCAGGCTGACTTGGTCGAATACGCCGGTGAGAAATTTGTGCTCGGCCAATTGATTGACGGGCCAGGCCACGCCGTCGTAGGGGCGGAGGGCGTAACCAAATTTCTCTTTGGCCTCGATGGTATTCAGCAGGACGCAGGCTTCTTTTTCTTTGTCGAGGTTGATAACCACGTCGAACTGCCGGCCTTGCAGCTGCAGGGCACTGGCAAAGTCAAACTTTAAAACTTCCTCAATTTCGCCCTGCGGCAGAATGGCGGGCGTGTGCGTAAGCCAGGTAATGAAACAGCCCGGCCGCTCCTGGCGCAGGCGCCGGAGCAGAGGCGTGGTCCTGATGACGTCGCCGATGGCGCCGAGCTTGATGATGAGCACCCGGCTGGTTACGGGCGAGTACACCGGGCAGCCATCGCACACGTAGCCGTGGGTTTTGTTGGGACGGCAGGGAAGGTCGCCGCGAAAGTGGCGGCAATCAGCATGCACAGGAACTGTACCGAGCGAGTTGGACACGAGGAGTCAGGAATGAGTTGGCAAAAGTAGCCGGGCTCCGTTTACAAGTCCCCGTTGGACTTGCCGTTGGAAAGCGGTTTGGCCGATGAGCAAGGAGCCAAGCTCCTAACCAGGGCAAGTACCGAAACGGAGCAAAGCCAAGGAGAATAAAGCCGTAAAAACCGCTCTGGCCAGAAGAAAAGGAGCGATGAACTGAGCCCCTAGCGGCCCACGTAGCTGTGCGGGGTGATGGCGCGCAACTCGGCCTTTACGCTTTCGCTCACGTGTA
>DASVTG010000603.1:0-3080 GCA_036387695.1 Hymenobacter sp.
AAGTTGTGGCCGAGGTGGGCCTCCAGCACGCCGCTGGGTTGCAGCACGTGCTGACTCACCCAGGCTTCGTAGGACCGATGCGTCAGGGCTTCCAGCACCTTGCCCAGCACCAGGTAGCCCACGTTGGAATACGCAAAACGAGCACCGGGCGCGAAATTGAGCCCCTTGCGCAGCATGTAGCGGACAATGGTGGAGTCGCCCACGGGGCTCGCCACGCGCATGGCCTTGGCCACGTGGCTGGGAAAGTCGATGGGGTCGCAGGTGTCAAAGCCGTCGCAGCCGATGCTGCGGTCCCAGCCGGCGCTGTGCTCCAGCAGGTTCTGGACGGTGATGTTGTAAATGCGCGGGTCGTGAATTTCCCGGGTGTACGCCCGGGCGCTGAGGTAGCCCTCCGGCCCGAATACTTTGTGCGAGAGGCTAATCTGCCCGTCCTCCGCCAGCTTCATGATGGCCAAGGCCGTCACGGTTTTCGAAACACTGGCCACCCGCAGCAGGTGGTAAGGCTGCATGGGCACGCGGCGTTGCACATCGGCGTAGCCAAAAGCCCGCTCATACGCCAGGTGTCCGTCCTTCGTGATGGCAACCGAGGCCCCCAGCACCCCCCAGCGGCCCATGAACTGTTGGATTGATTCGTCGCAATGAGCCAGTTCGGGCACTGCAATGCCGGATTGCGCAGCGCCCTTCAGGCACAGCAAACTCAACATGAGGGCAAACAGAAATTTCAAACGAGAAATGCGTTAAGTCAACCCCTCGACTCCGCCACGTTAGCTCATCCGTTTGACCTAACAAATTTATTGCATCTATCCAATAATACGATTCTAACCTTCTCACGAATAATTTGATTTTTCAAAGATTAATCAAGTTCGCAAGGAACCGATAGTTTCTCATGTTCTCTTCATAAACACCATCAAAACTAATTTTAACGGCTATCACTCCGAAAAGTAGCGGAAAATAAATTATAGATTATATCGACCTAAAATAATAAGCTCTTGAAAATATTATTGACTTATTCTGCTCTTTTGCCGAATATAGCAAAGCGTCTTTGCCTATACTTTTCGGCTTCGTGCCTTCCCATTCAAATGCGAGAAGATTGCCCAAGACCTTTACCAAAATTTAGGACTTTGAAAGCTCAAATGTCTGCTATCCGCAACGCCGGCTTAGAGGTCGTCCTGCTTAATGCGCGAATCAAACGCAAAGTCTTCCCAGCCCACAATTCGGACTTTCGCAAAATCCGGGTGCCGGGTGTTGAGCACGTAGTTGTGTTCGTGGGCAATGATGGACGACGGCACCCGCAAAACGGCGGCGGTCTGGCGCTGGTACCAGGCCGCTCCCAAGGGCTGGCAGCGGGCGTAATGGCGCGGCAGCTGCCACTCGGCGGGCATTTGTTCCAGGGCTAACTCTTCAATCAGCAAGGCGTCCGGAATTTCGATGCGGATGACTTTGAAAAGGCTGTTGAGCCCTTCTCCACTGCGGTGCACCACGTTTTCGAGGCAGGCCAGGGCCCGGCTGCCCGCGGCGTAGATAACCATTTGGCCACGCAGATTCCAGCGGCCGGGGTTGCCCGACGCCACCAGCTCGCCAGCGTACTTGGCCAGGCATATGCGGTAAACTTCCACCGAACGGGCTTAGGCCAGGTCGCCGTGGGCGATGCGGTCAACTTCATCGGCCACCAAATCGATGCCCCCACTGGTTTCGAGCAGCGCCAGCGGCGGCTGGTTGTCGAGGCCATACGCCGGCTTGTCGAGCCAGCGGCGGAAGGCCGGCAGCGTGCCAAATGCCTCCTCGCCCTGCCGGGCCAAAGCCAGCAGCTTGAGGATTTGCTCGCTGGCGGCAGGGCCCAGCCGTTTCTTGCCCTCGCGGTAGGCCCGCAGGGTTTTGGTGGTGGTGTGCAGGAGGTCGGCCAGTTCGTCGGTGCTCAACTTCAGCAGCGTGGCCACATCAAAGGCCGTTTTGGCCGGCACACCGGTGCGGGCTTCCATCACCAAGGCGAAAGGGTCGGCCACGGTGGCTTGCAGCCCCAGCAACGCAGGCGAGTAAACAGCGGTAGGATGAGCGGCAGCGGCCATGAGTGCGGGCGAAGAATGCATTCCCAAAGGTGGGAATATTTTCCGTAACAACGGGAAAAACTTCCGCTTAGTTTCAACACCGCATTCAACAACCTTTCCTCCACGGCCAGTGGCGGCCGCAAACAAAGGGTTCTACAGCAAATCGCCTACCTCGCGCACGCCCACCGGCCGCGCCACCGTGAAGCCCTCGCCAAACTCAACGCCGATGATGTGGCCAAATTCCCGCGCCCGGGCTTCCATGAAACGGCCAAACGCCTGGCTCGACAAGTAGGTCTGCGGCTCGTCGAGCTTGGGGTTGAAGAACTGGGTGTTGAAGGCTTGGATGGCTTCCCACTTCTTGGCCCAGTGCGGCGTGATGTCGACCACAAAAGCGGGCGGCAATTGACGGTCCTGAATGTAGTGGTACACGTTTGTGGGGCGCCAGGCGGCTTGCGGCAAGCCATCGTCGCCAATGGTCTCAATCATGCGCAAGCCCGCCAAGAAGCAGGCATCCACCGCCAGTTGGGCGGCGCGGCCGTGGTCGGGGTGCCGGTCCGAGACGGCGTTGGCCAGCACCACGTCGGGCTGGTAGCGGCGGATGGCGGCAATGAGCGGCAGTTGGTGCTCCCGGTCGTTGCGGAAAAAGCCATCGGGCAAGCCCAGGTTTTCGCGAACGTCGATGCCCAGGATTTTGCACGAAGCCGCCGCCTCCGCCGCGCGAATGGCCGGCGTGCCGCGCGTGCCCAGCTCTCCCCGCGTAAAATCAACGATGCCGACCTTCTTGCCAGCAGCCATACTGGCCAGCAGCGTGCCGGTACAAGACATTTCTACATCGTCGGGGTGCGCGCCCAGGGCCAAGACATCTAGTTTTGCTTGTTGCATCGAAAGAATATAAACTAGGATGTGTTAACAGTGAGTAGTAAATTGGGGCATGGACAGAATGCTGACTGATGGGCAATGGGCGCGGTTGGCGCCGCTGCTGCCGGGCCGGGCAGGCACGAGCGGAGGCCGGGGGCGCGACAACCGCCAATTCGT
>DASVTG010000604.1:0-5531 GCA_036387695.1 Hymenobacter sp.
CGACGCCAGCACCCGGCTGCAAGCCAACAGCGTGTGGGCCAGCCTGAGTTTTGTGCTCAACGGCTTGGTGTTCATTCTCATCGGCTTGCAGCTCCCGGTGGCGGTGGAGGGCTTGGGGAATTATTCGCTGCAAGAGGCCATTGCCTACGGGCTCACCATGAGCTTCCTGGTCATCGTCATTCGGCTGCTGTGGATATACCCGGCGACTTTCCTGCCTCGCTGGTGGAGCTATAGCATTCGCACGAACGAAACCAACCCCGGCTGGCAGGGCCCGCTGGTGCTGGGCTGGGCCGGCATGCGGGGGGTGGTATCGTTGGCGGCGGCGCTGTCGGTTCCGCTGCTGGCCAACGGGCAGCCGTTTCCGCAGCGCAACTTGATACTGTTCATCACTTTCATTGTCATTCTCGTAACGCTGGTGTTCCAAGGTCTCACCCTGCCGGCCCTCATCCGCTTTACCAAGCTGAGCGAGATGGACGACGTGGTGCCACCCGAAGAGCAGGAAGCCGGCGTGCGGCTGCGGCTGCGCCAAGCGGCCATCGCGCACCTCAAACGGCAATACGCCCAGGAAACCAGCCGCAACCGCCTCATCGGCCGCTTGCAGCAGCGGATGGAAAACGAGGTGCAACTGACGTCCCAGACTCTCCAATCGATAGAAATCGACGAGTCGCAGCGCGAGGCCCTGCACCAGTATCACCGCGTGCTGCTGGATGTGTTGCGCGTGCAGCGCGAGGAGCTGTTTGTGATGCGCCGGCACAACGTATTTGAGGACGAAGTGCTGCGCCAGCAGGAAGCCCAGCTGGATTTGGACGAAGCCAAAGTGCTGCACATCGAGCAGCCCGAATGAGATAGGCAAGGCAGCCAACAGTGCGCTCGTTATCTGTGGCACGGCTTTGGTGCGCGGCCAATACTTTCTTGTTCGCAGCAAAACATGCCTTGTTGGGCTCCGAAGCTGCTTAATTTCGTCGCGTGCTACGTTCCTTCTACTTCTTATTGCTGCTCACGCTGGGGGCCACTCAGCTTCCGGCGTGCGCCCAGGCTCCCGAAAAGACCGCGCCACCGGTGCCACCCTCGGCCGCCAAGCTGCCCTGGCTGCAGGGCCTAATCGACAGTTCGGCCATTCTGAAGCAGCACCAAGTAGGCCTGTGCCTGGCCGACGCCGCCACCGGCGAAGACTTGTTTGGCTACCAGGAAACGAAGTACTTCACGCCGGCCAGCAACATGAAGCTGTTCAGCTTTTATGCGGGCCTGCACCTGCTCGGCGACTCGCTGCCCAGCCTGCGCTACTTCAGCCGCAACGACACCCTGTTTTTCCAAGGCACCGGCGACCCCACGCTGCTGCACGGCGACGTGCCCAGCCGCCGGGCCTACAGCTTTTTGCTCAACCGGCCCGAGAAAACGCTGGCCTACTGCGACATCAAATGCGTGACGCCCTACGGCCCCAGCTGGACCTGGGACGACTACGGCTACTACTTCCAACCCGAGCGCGGCGCCTTCCCCATCTATGGGAATACGGTACGCTTCTATGCTGCCGCGCCTGCGCCGCTCCGTGCGGGTGGGGTAGCGGCGGCGCGGCCAGTGGCTCCGGTCATGCCGCGCGTACGGGTGCTGCCGCGCTACTTCGCGCCACTGGTGGGTCCGGCCACGCGCAACTTGCTCACGCCCGGCCTCGACAAAGACACCCACGTGCTGCGCGACCCACTCGAAAACCGCTTCTACCTGCTGAAATCCGGCAAAAAGTGGGTCGACGAAACGCCCTTTATCACCAGCCGCGGGCTGATGCTGCGGCTGCTGGGCGACACCCTGCGTCGGGCCACCAGCAGCGCCGTGTGGCGCCCAGGGCCCGGCCTTGACTCCATCCGGACGCTGCACGGGCTGCGCGTGGACTCGCTCTACCGCCGCATGCTGCGCGTGAGCGACAACTTTCTGGCCGAGCAGCTGCTGCTGATGTGCAGCACCAAAATCGGCAACCACGACTCCCTCAGCACGGGCCGCGTCATCCGCTATGCCCGCAAGAACCTGCTCACCGGCCTGCCGGACCCCGTGGTGTGGGTGGACGGCTCGGGCCTCTCGCGCCTCAACCTCATCACGCCGCGCACGCTCACCGCGCTGCTGCTCAAGCTGCACCAGGAAGTGCCCGAGCCGCGCCTGCTCAATCTGCTTGCGGCCGGCGGCGGCCAGGGCACCCTGCGCAAGCGTTACCACGACGCGGCCGGCACTTGGGTGTGGGGCAAAACCGGCACCCTCAGCAACAACCTCAACGTGTGCGGCTACTTGCGCACCAAAACTGGCCGGCTGGTGGCCTTTAGCTTCATGAACAACAACCACGTGGCCGACAGCGGCGACATGCGCAACGAGGTGGAACGCGTGCTGCGCCAGGTGCGCGACCGGCTGTAAGAAACCCACGTAGCTTTGGTAACTTTATAGGAGAGCCTTATTCAGGACCAGCACTATGAAAAAGATAATAATCATGCTATTGCTACTATTCGGCGGCATCCCAGCTGGTGCGTTGCTGCAAGGCTGTAATGATTGCGTGACCACAATGGGCGAGAAGTTTTTCGATGTGCAGGGAGTGGCTTTACAGGCCTTCCGGGTTCGCACTTATCAGCCGGTCGCTTCCAACGAAGCAATAGCGGCGACTGACATCAGGTTTGAGGTGCAGCTTCAGGCCCGGTTTTACAGTTTTAGAGCACCGGCGGCTGGCTGGCTGCCGGCTGCTTACGCCTGCGAACCCAGTCAATTGTCGGGCTATAGCGGTACGATGGAAGTAGTGGACTCCTTGGAAGTCCGGAGCACAAATGTTTATGATGCTGCCCATCCGGCCGGTAGCTCGCTCAATGACTTGCTGGTCAATCAAGCCAGTGGGCAGGTCCTGCCAGCAACTCCGGTGCGCGGCGCGGCACCCGAATTGAATGGCTTGCCCTTGCAATTGCGCCAAGGCCCCTCCCAAATGGGGCCGCAGCAGTTCGTGCTCCGCTACCGCCTCACCAATGGCGAAACCTACACGGCCCGCACGCCGGTATTCGAGTTGCGTTAACGGAACGTCAGCGGCCCAACCAAAGAACTGTGGTCCGTATTCGGTCCGCGTACCCCTCAAGCATGCGCCCCGTTATCAAATCCCAGGACAAAGCCCAGGTTGACGAGCAGCAGCGCCGCTACTACTGGGGACTGACGCCGTACGAGCGGCTGGCCCTGGCCGTGCGCCTCAACCGGCAAGCCCGCCTCATTTACGCGGCCAACCCCGCCAACCCGCCGCTGCCCACCTATGGAGGAAGAATACTTAAATCTGCTGCGCCTATTCCACGCCGAGGGCGTTGAATACGCCGTGGTGGGCGGCTACGCGGTGATTGCGCACGGCTTCCCGCGCACCACCGGCGACCTCGACTTGCTGGTCCGGCCCACTGCTGCGAACGCGCAGCGCTTGGTGCACGCCCTGGCCCGTTTCGGCTACACGCAGGGCGAATTTGAGGAGGCTGATTTTACCACCGTCCCCAACTTTCTATCCTTTAATTCCAACGGCGTTTGGTTCGATTTGATGACCAGTGTACTGGGCGTAAGCTTCGAAGAAGCTGCGGCCAACGGATTGGAAATGACGTTTGCGGAAGTTCCGGTGCGGTACATCGGTTTGGCAGCGCTGCGCAAAACCAAGAAGGCCACGGGCCGCCCGCAGGACTTGCGCGACCTGGAAAACCTGCCCTCTTAGCGCCGGTCAACAAGGGCCTCAGCCCACGTCCCGCAAATCGGCCGTCACCTGATATTCCACGCCCAGGGGTTCCAGCACGGCGAAATGTTCGATGCCGCAGGCGATTTTTAATTCTTCCTTGCCCCGCAGGGCTTGCTGGTCGATGGGCGCGTCTTGGCCGGCGGTGCCTTTGGTTTCGACCACGAAATACACCCGCTTGTCGCCTTTGAGCACGATGGCCCAATCGGGCCGGTAGTTGCCCAGCGGCGTCGGGACGAGGAAGCCCCGCGGGAGCTTGAAGTAAAATTCCACCTTCTCGGCCGTGTCGCAGCTGGCGGCGAAGCTTTTTTCGGTGCTGCTGTCCACGGGTACATAGTTGTAAAGGGTGCGGTCGGGGTTTTGCACCTCGTACAGGTTTTGCCGGTACTGCTCCACTTCGTCGTCCTCGAAGAGCAGCATTTCGTACGTCTCGCCGGCAATTTGCTCGTACTTGATGCCAGCCACCTGCAAGCGGTTCAGGGTGCGCCGCAGGGCGGCCACCACGTTGTCCAGAAACATCTGGGGGTTGATGAGGAGCTCGGCGTAACGGCCGGAACGCTTCAAAACCTGGTAGAGGGTGGGGCGCGTCACGTCCACGCGGCTTTGGAGGTAGCCGTACACGTCGGGCACGGGGTAGGGGGCGGCGTCCACGCCGTGCTGGGCCTCGGCCGTGGCCATGCCCGCGATGCCTTCGTCGGTGTAGCTGAGCAGGCCTTTGCGGGCCTGCAGCTGCGGGCGGGTGGTGGCGGGCGTTTTGGTGCGGTCGCGCAGCTCGGCCACGGTGCCGGCAATGAGGTCTTCGGTCCGGTAATGCACGCGGTAGCGGGTGCGGTGCCGGATGCGATTCCAAATTTCGAAAAAGGCCGGGTGGGTTGCAGGGGTCAGCTCTTTGGCAAGGCGCAGGGTGCGGCGCTCGCGGGCGTCGTGGGTGCGGCCGGTGAAGGCCACGCCGGTTTCGTCCTGAATCTCGCGCTGCAAAGCGGCCGAAAAGTCTTCGTAGCTCTCGTTGGCCACCACCGTGAGCAGGTTCAGGGCCTTGTCCTGCACCCGCTGGCCGTGGGCGTCAACCGGCAGGCGCAGGCCGCGTCCGATTTCCTGGCGCTTCTTCACGTCGCTCTGCGTTTCGTTGAGGGTGCAGATTTGGAACACGTTGGGGTTGTCCCAGCCTTCGCGCAGGGCCGAGTGCGAGAAGATGAACTGCAAAGGCTCGTCTTGGCTCAGCAGGCGCTCTTTGTCGCGCATTATCAAGGCGTAGGTGTCGCGGTCCACGGCGGTGTCGCCGCGGGTGTCCTTGCCGGCGGGGCTGGCCCGGTCCTGCGAAAAATAGCCGTCGTGCACTTCCGACGCGGCGAACGGAATCAGCCCGGCGTTCTCCTTTTTGGCCGCGTATTCCGCAAAAAGCTCCTCAAACCACTCCGCAAACCGGCCCGGCAGCCGCGCTTTGGTGTCGGCGTCGTAGCGGCGGTAGCTGGCCACGCGGTCCACAAAAACCAGGGAAAGCACTTTCAGGCCCTTGGGCTTCAGGCGCCGCACTTTCTCGAAATGCCACTTCACGGTGCGCTCCAGCTGGTAGCGCAGCACGGCTTCGGTGAGGCCGCCCACGTCCTGCCCGGCCACCACGCGCAGATTGCCGGAAAAGGTGACGCTGCCTTCCTCGGGGTCGATTTCGTTCACGATAAAGCCGTCGCGGTAGATGTCGCGCTCGTTGCTCAGTGCGTACAAGTCGCTTCCCAGGCGCACGGTCACGTCTTTCTGGCGCACGCCGCCCTTCTCGTTGCTATAAATGCTGAGCTTGGCCGTGAGGGTTTTCTTG
>DASVTG010000605.1:0-16373 GCA_036387695.1 Hymenobacter sp.
ACGCGGTTTTTGTCGAAGCGGTAGGCGTAGCCGGGCACGATTTTGCCGCCCACAAAACGGCCCGTGGCCTCGCCCCGGGCCCAGTCGGAATGAAAGCGGCCCGCGTCGGCATTCAGCAGAAACAAAGACCCCCGCAGCTCCAAGTTGCCGAGCTTTTGGGCGGCGTCCAGCCAGTGCTGCAAGCCCTGCACTTCCCCCGGCCGGTAGCGGCGGCTGAGGCGGTAGTTGACGTTGTTGTTCACGTCCTTTGCCACGCCCAGGCTGAAGTTGAAGATGTTGTCTTCGCGGGCCACTTGGCCGGTGGCATTGCCTTGCACCGTGCTGGTGGCGCTCCAGTTGCGGTCAAATTCGATGTCGCGGTACCGGTCTATCGGCGCAAACCGCTTGCCGGTGTACTCGTAATCCAACGTGGAGCGCAGGCGGTAGTTGCGCAGCAACCCCACGTTCAGGGCGGCCGGCAATTGCCGGTCCTGCACCACGTAGCCCATGCGCATGGCCCCGTCCTGGTCGCTGGCCGTCGAGAAGCGGTTGCGGTCGAGCCGGGAGCGGGCCGCGTCAAAAAACACGGTCGTGCTGCTGTCCACTTGGTAGCTCACGCCGCCGCTCACCATCTGCTTGAGCAGCGGCGTGGGAAGGCGGCGGACGGGCCGGTAGCGGCCCTGGCCCGGCGGCGCAACCTCGTAAACACGGCCATTGGCCCGGAGGTCGGTTTCACTAAGCCGGTACTCGCCGTTGCCCTCGCCCACGTCCGTGAACGATACTGAGTACACCACGCCCAGCGTGTCGGCGCCCTCAGCGCGGGCGTAGCGCCCGGTGGTCGGGTCAAGGCGGTAGAAAATCTGCGTGCGGTTGTAGGTGTCCCGCACGGCACCGTCGGTTTCGGCAAAGGCCACGTTGCCGGCGAGGCGCAGCTGGTTGCGCAGGGTGCTGTCGAGGCTCAAGTTGGGCGCGTTGTTCGGATTGTCGGCCTCCTGGTAAAAATTGCCGCGCACGCTCAGCCGGCCCAGCTGCTGGTAGTGGCTGGCGGCCACCAGCGAACGGGCATAGTTGAGGTCGGAGTACTCGAAATCAATCTTAATCCGGGAGTTGCGGGTGATGAGGTGGCGCGGCGTAAACGTGACCTCGGCCAGGTTGTAGTCGATGGTGTAGTCGGCGTCGAAGCCCCGGGTTTGCAGGCGGCCATCAAGGTACACCCGCTCCGAATTGGCCAGCACGATGATGAATTGCTCCCCGTTGGGCCCGCTCAGCCGGTAAGGCCCCTGCACGTTTTCAATGGGCGGCACGTCGATGCTGGCAAACTTGCCCTTGGCCACGCCGCCCGCCACTGTGGTGGAAGAGCGCCACGCCAGGCCCTTGCGCACGCCGGCGCTGCTCACCGTGGCCCCGCTAACCGGAGCCGTGTCGCCCTGCGACAGCGGCGCGCCCGCGCCGTTGGGCAGTTGCCGGTTAGCGTCGGTGAGTTGGGGCTGGCTGATGGCGGGCGGGTTGAGCGTAGCCGGCGAAGGCCCGTTGGGCAAGCCATTCGGCACCTGGCCGGCCTGTCCGTTCAAGAACACGGCGTTTGACACGCCCGGCGCCGCGCCTAGCCCCGACAAGCCCACCAGCGGCGGCCCAAAATTGGCCTCGGCGGCCGCGCCTTGCACGTTTTTGTAGTAGCGCAGGAAGTAGTCGGGCTTGTTGCGCAGCACCACGTCGCCGGCCGTCAGGTTCCAGTTGGGGTTGGTGAGGGTGAGGTAGATTTTGTCGAACTGCTGCAGCTGCTGGGTGTTGCCTTCGGGCTGAAACGGCACGTTCTGGTCGCTGATGGCGGCCGTGAGGTGAATATTTTCCGTCAACTGGCCTTCCAGCTGCAGGTTCAGGGCCGAATTGACAAACACGTTCTGGGTGTTGCCAAAGCTGATGCCCCGCGCCAAGTTGCCCGTCTTGCTAATGCCCGGCGTGCTGAGAATCTGCTCTTTCACCGAGAAGTCATCGAACCGCATGGCGTCCCGCCGAAAGCCCAGGCTGTCCATCAGCCCAAGGGGCCGGCGGTACCGGGCGGCCGACAGGCGCAAGGGCAGCACGCGGTAGCACACTTCCAGCGAGTCGGGCAGCGGTGCGCCGGTGCTGTCGCGCGGCGCGGGCCGCACCCAGCGGTACTGGTCGGTACGGGCGTCATAGTCCAGGCCCCGCCCATTGGCTATTACCGATGACGGCACCACGGTCAGCGTGTCAACAAGGGCAAAGCTGGTGGTGTCGCGGCCCGGCGCCAGTTGCACGTAGCGGCACCGGCGGGTACTGGGCGGTGGTTGTTCGCCCCTGGCCGCGGGCCGCACCTGGGCCACAGCCCTACCGGGTACGACCAGACCGGCAAAAAAGATTAGCGCCGCAACGAGCAGGCCCGCAAAGGGTAAGCACAGGCGTAAACGACGAATCATGCAGTAAAGGTCGGGGTTGGCAGGTAACGGGAGAAGCGCCCGTTTCGTGCCTGAAATCCGTTAGCCCGCCAGCGGCAGCTCAATAAAAAAATCCGTCCCTGCCCCCACCTCTGTCTCAAACCAGATTTTGCCCCCGGCACTTTCAATTCCGCGTCTGGCCACCGCCAAGCCGATGCCCGAGCCGGTTTCCTTGGTCGTGAAGTTGGGGACGAATACTTTCTCGCGCACCTCGTCGGGAATGCCGGTACCGTTGTCGCGGATGGCCACGCGCACGCTGCTGCCGTTAACCGGGGCCAGCGACACGGCAATGTGCGGCTCGCGGCCGTCGGGCACGGCTTGGCGGGCGTTGATGAGCAAATTATTGAAGGTGCGAACCAACAGGTTCTCGTCGGCAAACACCACGTAGCGACCGGTTTCGGCATCGGCCGGCAAGTGCAGCTCCAAGGCTCCGTCGGCGGAATCCGGCTGGTGCAGGGCGGCGCAGCGGCGCAGCACGGCCGCCACGTCGAGCCGCTCGGGCCGCATGGCGGGCAGGTTGGTGAAGGTGCTGAACGACGTGGCGATGTCGCTCAACACGTCGATTTGGGTGATGAGCGTTTGGGAAATTCGCCCGATGAGCTCCTCGGCGTTGGGCCGGCGCTCGGCAATGGCTTTTTGCAGGAATTGCAAGCTCAGCTTCATGGGCGTGAGCGGATTTTTGATTTCGTGGGCCACCTGGCGGGCCATTTCGCGCCACGCTGCTTCTTTTTCCTGGGCGGCGAGCTCGCGCTTGCTGGCCTCTAGTTTGGTGAGCATGGCGTTGTATTCCCGCACCAGCAGGCCAATTTCATCGTCGGAGCTGCGATAATCCAGCAGCTCGTTTTCGCCGGTGAGCGTGGTCTGGGTGAGCTTTTCGGTAATGAGCTTGAGGGGCGCCGTGAGCTGCCGCGCCGCCATAAACGCCAACCCCAAAAACAGCAAAAACATCAGCGTAAAGATGTTGAGAATGGTGGTAAACAGCTCCGTAAGCTTGGTGTTCAGCTCCTTCTCAGAGTCGAAGAACGGAATACCCACGTAGCCCAGAATGGGGCCGGTGGGCAATGCCATGTCGTCGGTAGCGGCCGCGTTGTTGGGTTGTTGCCAAGACGAGGAGCTCGTTTCCGCTTCTGGCTGCGAGGGCGTTTTGTCCGCGCCTCCGATGCTGTGGCCCGCCAGGTCGGCCACAACCTCTTCGCCCACTCCGGCGCGCACCGGCAAGTACAAGGCATTGAAGGAAAGGGAGCCGGCGCGCTCCGTGAGCAAGGCCCGCGGCCGGTTGCGCTCGCGCAGCGCCACCACCGCCTGCGGGTTCAGCAGCGGCCCCAGCAGGCCCGCGTCGAAAATGAGGGGCTGGCTGCTGGCGAGGAGTTCGCCGTGGGCATCGTACAAGTTTAAGTCCGTCTCGGTGAGGGAGGCGACGTTTTTGGCCAGCGCGGCCAAGGTGGGCCGGGCCGTGCTGTCGGAAAGCAAGTGGCGCTGGCGACGCAGGTTTTCGAGGGCCAGTTGGCCGCGGCGCTCGTAGGTGCGGGCCAGGTCACGCTGGTAGGAAGCAATGAGTTGGCTGGCCGTGGCAATGCTCACCACCAGCAGCGGCACCACAATGCCCACGTTTAACAACAGCTGGATGCGCGCGCTGAAATTGAGGCGCAGCCGCGGCGCCGCGGCCCCGCGCACCACCAGCACCAAGCCGCTTACCAGCAGCCACACCACCGACGACAGCAAAAACTGAAACGAGAAATTAGCCAGCCAGTCGCCCGGCGAGTAAGTGGCCGTGGTCACGACCACGGTGCGCCCCTGCGACCCGTGCACGGCAAAGTGGTGGAAGCCTTTGCGGCTGATGCCCGCCGCGTACAAGCGCGGTTCGGCCAGCAGGGCGGCCGGCATCCGATTGGCGTAGTCAAAGTCGCCTTCGCTGTACACCAGCCGGCCGTGGTTGTAGCCGGCGTAGCTCAGCTCGGTGGCGAGGGAGGGCTGAAAAAACTTTTGGTCGACCAGCAGCTCGGGCAATACGCTGTAGGTCGTGAGCTTTTTGAGCGTCAGCTCAACGCGCACTGCGCCCAGCGGCAGGCCAAAGCCGGTCACCCGCGTGCCCGGCACCGTGATGTTTGCCACGTAGCGCCGCGAGCTAAAGGGGTTTTCCGAATGCACCAAGTACACCCCGCGCTGTGCCGTGGTCGCGGCAACGCGCTCAAGTTCCTTGCGCGCTTCCACCAAGCCGGGGGTGCCCGGCGCGGCCCCCAGCGGGTCACCTGCTTCGTCGTAAAGGGTGATGTTGCTTTCGTATTTATCGAAATAACCGCCCAAATACTGCCGGGCAATGCGCTCCCGTACCGTTTCGGGCTGCCCAAAAGCCGCCGACAGCGAGCGCCGCACAAAAGGGTCGGCCGCAATGGCCCGCATCTGCACGCCCAGCAGATATTCGCCTTCCAAATCGTTATCGGTCAGCATGTTGTTGGCCAATCGCTGCTTGTCAACCAATAGCTGCTTTTCAAAATGCGCGTACAGCGCCAGCGCCCCGGTGGCCGAGGTCAGGGCCAGCAGCAGGACAATAAGCACGGAGCCCTGGTAGCTGCCCGCGGTGGGCACGGCCCGCAAATCCATGGCCCGGACCAGGGCCGCAAACAGCAGCAATACCGCCCCCAACAATACCCAGGGCAAGCCCCAGGCCAGGCCCACTGCCAAAACGGGCAAGGCGGCCAAAGCCGGACCCAACAGCAGTGCCCGGCGCGAAACATGCTGCAGCAACGCCCCCGCTAATTGCGTGAGCCCGAAAAACCCCACCAGCCACGCGGCCGTGTGCACCAGCGTGGCCAAAGCCAGCAGCACCCAGAAGCCGGTTATCTGCAGGTTTCGGGTCACATCCAAGCTCAGTTGCGCACTGCCAAAGACGGTGGTGTAGTATTCAAACAGCAACGCTAGCCAGGCGCAGTAGGCCGCCCCCAGCGCCGTTGCCGCCAATGCTTGTTCGAGCGGAGTGCGCGGGGCTTGCACCCGTGCCAGGGCGCGCTTCTGTTGCCACAGGGCCGCTCCCCCCGCCGCAATCAGGAGCGTTACCCCGGCGTTTAGCAACAAGTCGCCCAACGATGGCGCCCACCAGGACGCCGCATATATCCGCGGGTCGAACAGTGGCAACTCAATAAAAGAATACGGCAAACCCAAATGCAGCAACGTGACTCGCAGCGCCACCAGGGGCAGCACCAAAGCGGCTACCCCTGTTGCCGACCGCCCCTTTCGCCACCACCTCAGCGCCAGCAACAACCAGCCCGCCGCATAAAGCATGCTCCCCAAAGCCAACAGCGCCAACGGCACGTATTGCCCCGTTAGGGGATTGGGCTGCAGCCGTTTGATGGAAAACAAGTAACGGCCATTGGGCGCTTCAAAACGGCCTTCTTTTGCCGTGCTATCGGCCGTTATTTGCAAATCAAGCCCGCGAAACAGGCCCTGCTCCCCTCCTTCGCGCAGGTAGCGGTTCGTGATGCCGTAACGCCATTCCAAAGGCAAGTACGTGAGTATCATGTGCCGGCCAGCAGCACGGCGCAACAGCAGGAAGTGCCCCACGGGGGTCTCCACCAATTGCTCGGGGGCAGTCCCAACGGCTTCGTTCTCGGGGCGCAGCGTGGCATTGGACCAATAGCGCAGAATGCCGTTTTCCAGCACGCACGTCGGGTAAGTGGTTTGACGCGTCAACTGCTGAAAGCTGTAGTTGCCCCGGGCGAGGTGTACGGCCACGGTATCGGCCTCGCGGCGGGCCGTGGTTTCGGCATCCCGCACCACCTGTTGCAAGCGCCGCACGTCGGTGCGCACCACCACTCCCGGAGCTTGCGCGTACTGACTGGCAAGGTATCCGCCCACAAAACACCCCACGGCCGCAAGCAGCAATAGCCACGGCAAACGACGCCACGCGGGGAACTGAATCACGGAGTTACTAGAGTTGAGAATAAAAAGCGAGGGCCAGAGCAAGCCAAATGGCTCCGAATAAACGGCGGATTTTTCCAGTTGCGCCAGGACTAAGCGTGCTCCACCGCATTACTGCCCGGCAGCCACCCCGCAAAATCTGGGCCTAACAAAAAAATGCCGCTTAGCAGCGGCATCGTTTTGGAAAGAGGCTAATATGACGGAGTTCATTTGCAAGGTGAGTCAAAATGCGTCTCACCAAAGGCACGCAGCATCACCGCGTGTGCGTGCCCAAACATCAACGGCGCCAACGCTAGCACGGTCGCGGCCCGGAGTACACAAACAGGTCGCCTTCGTGACAGCGGTGGCAGCAAAAGGCCAGCAACGCCATCAGCAAAGACTGCCCAACCGCCACTATTTTTTGGCCACCGCTTTTGGGTGCGTGCGCCGATACCAAGCGTAGCCAATGGCGCCCATGAGCAAATAAGGCACGGTCATCATGTACACAATGCCTTTGTTGAGGCCTGCCACGTCGTAGTCGTCGCGCTCCTGACGAGCCGACTCTACCTGCGACTTACACATCACGCATTGTGCCCGAGCCGCAAGAGGCGCCAAGCTTAGCATTACGCCCAAAAGCAGGGCGAAAGCAGTGGCAAAAAAGGTCTTTTTCATGTTAGTAGAACACCGGGGTGAAAGCAAAGTTTCCCGTTTCATTCCCGGCACGGCCTCGATTACGCGTAATACGGCGCAATCATGAAATAAACGATTACGCCGGTCACGGAAACGTAGAGCCAGATAGGGAAAGTCCACCGCGCAATGGATTTGTGCTTGGTGTATTGGCCGGTGAGGGCAAAGTATAGCGTGAACAGTACCAAGCCAACCGTCACGATGGCCAAGCTGATGTGCGTCAGCAGCAAAAAGAAGTACACGCTCCGCTCCACTCCCACTCCGCCAAAATGTGTGCTGGCCACTTGCGAATGGTAAGCCACGTACGACAGCAAGAACAAGCCACCCAGTGCAAAGGCCGTCCCCATGGAGGCGCGGTGGGCCAACACATTTTTCTGCTTTATGAAATAAAACCCCACCAATAGGGCCACCGCCGTCAGCGAGTTTAAGGTCGCGTTCACGGCAGGCAAGGCGTGCAGGTACTGGCCGGCACCCTGAATTTTGAAGATGTCCTTGAAGTAAAACAGCGCCGCGACCAGCAGCGGCACCACGATGCCGAGTGTGCCCAGAATAATCTTGTAGCGGGTGTAGTCGCCCGGCGCTAGCACCGGCGGGTGCAATTGTTCAGTGGGGGTGTTCATAATCGTAGAGCTGCACGGTGACTTCCGTGAGTAATCGGTCTATTTCGCGGCCGTCGGTGCCGTCGTAGATACCGCGCACCCGGCGCTGGTTGTCAACCAACAACAGCCGTCCCGCCGGGATGTTGGCCGTGTACACCGCACCCGGCAGGCGCTTGGGGTCGGCGGTGAGACGAAACTCCTGCTGCGTTAAGAAGTTAAGCGTGGCCGCGTCGCCGCTGAGGAAGTACCACTTCCCGGCAATGGTACCAAACTTTTCAGCGAGCATTGACAAGCCGGCGGTGCTGGTCGCGTCGCTGTTTAGCACGAAGGTCACGAGTTTGACGCGTGGTTCGTGGCGAAATTTCTCCTGTACCCGCAACAGCTGCCGCGCTACTTGCCCGCTGGCCACATCGTCCTGCAAAAATTGAGCGATGTAAAGCCCCTGGCCCAGCTCTTGGCTACTGACTTCGCGCCCAGTAGAAGCAGGCAGTCGGAAAGGAGCAATTTGGTGGAAAACAGTATCGCGCCGCCACTTTCCGCCAACCTGCGTGGAATCCACGCGGTCGGGCAGGTAAGTGGGCAGCGCGTAACGGTTGGAGCCGAAGCTGAAAAGAAACAGAAAAGCCAGTACCGGCACCAACAGCAGCAGCCCCAGCAACAAGGTTTGGCGGGGCCGCATTTGTTATTTGAACATGTTTTGCAACACTTCGCCGACGTAGGAACCTTCGGTCACGAGCGCCACAAGCAGCCACACCAGCAACGAGGTGGGCACCAAGATGGTCCAAATCAAGCCTTTGGTTTCATGCTTTAAGTGCATGAATTCACCCACGATGAAAAAGGCTTTCAAAATAGTGAGAACAATAAAAATGCTGTTGCGAAAAGTGCCCGCATCCATGAAGAATACAAACACAAATTCTACCGCCGTGATGGCGACCAGAATAAAGAAGGTCTTCCAAATCCAACCCGTGTTCGGCTTGGCAATTTCGCCCGGGGCGAGTTCTTGGTCAGTGGTTGCGTGAGCGGCCATGGTCTTTGAATGAATGCGAAGGGAATGAGCGAGGGCACCTGCAATAGGCAACTGAGAAGCCATTGCTTTACTCAGTTACCACCTGCTCATTCGTGATTAAACGAGGTAGAAGAAGGTGAAAACGAACACCCACACCAAGTCCACGAAGTGCCAGTATAGGCCAATTTTTTCAATCATTTCGTAGTGGCCCCGCTTGTGGAACGTGCCGTTAGTGGTGGCGATGAAGCACCAAATCAGGAGGCAAACCCCCGAGAAAACGTGCGTGCCGTGGAAGCCGGTGATGAAGAAGAACAAATCAGCAAAGAGCACGGGCCCGTATTGGTTCATGGCCAAGTTCGCACCGTGAAACACCGTGCCGTCAGCCATCTTGGTGCCCGCTTCGGTGCCGTGGATGAAGTGGCTCCATTCCCAAGCTTGGCTGCCCAAAAAGATGGTACCGAAGAGGATGGTCCACAACAGCCACTTCTGCACGTCGTTCTTGTCCATGCGATGGCCAGCCTCTACGGCCAACACCATCGTCACAGAACTCAAAATCAAAATCATGGTCATCAACGCCACAAAACCCAGCGGCACGTTCATGCCATGCAGGCCGGGGAAGGCATTGAATACTTGGTCCGGAATGGGCCACCAGCGCGAGCTGAACACAAACTTGTCGGCCGCGCCCGTGAACACCTCGTGCTTGTGGCGAATGAGGCCGTACGTGGTGAGGAAAGCAGCGAAGGTGAAGGCGTCAGAAAGCAGGAAGAACCACATCATCAGCTTGCCGTAGCTCGCCTTGAAGGGTTCGTTGCCGCCATCCCAGTTGCCGGTGCGCGGGGCGTCTTGGGTAGCGGAAGCAGCGGGTGACTGCAAAGTGGTCGGTTGGGCCATAGCGGACAGTGTATCGTCGTTTTAGTGGTTCAAAAGTAAGAACAAATACAGGTACAGCCAAAGTCCGCCCAGGAAGTGCCAGTACAAGGTAGCGTTGCCAATCGACAGCATGGAGCGCGAATGCACCTGATAATTAAGGGCCCGCTTCAGTACGACGGCCAGGAAAACAAGCCCCGTAACCAAGTGAAAAGCGTGCACGCCCATGATGACGTATACGAATGAACCGGAAGGATTGGCGTCAGCGCCGCCAAAGTAGGTGTTGCCAGCTATCAAATCGCCGAAGCTTAGGTACTGACCCACGAGAAAAGCCAAGCCGAGCACCAAGCTGATGCCCAAGCCAGTTTTTACTCTGCTAATCTCGTCTTTGCGTGCCGATAAAAAGGCCCACTGCATGCTGGCACTGCTCAACGCAATGACAATGGTATTTAAAAGCAACGACATGGGCAGGTCAAACTCGCGCCAGTTGCCCTCGTCGCGACGCACGATGTAAGCACTCGTGAAAGCGGCAAACATCATAACTATGCTGAATACGAGCAGGATGAGCACCACGCGCTTGGGGTGCCACCCCAGCCCTATTTCCTTTTCGGATAATGTTTCGGAAGGATTCATGTGAAGAAAAGTACCCGCTGGTGCGGACACACATTGTTGAAGGATACGAAATCTGCGCACCGAATGTGCGCTCTCACTTACAACAACAAAAGGCTAGATTTTGTCCAGTACTAGCGCAATTTGGACGATGGGCAAATACAAAAAAGAAGCGAACATGATGCGCAATGCCGCCTTGCGCGACTGAGTGCGCATGAGCTGGAGCGTGAGCAGTAGAAACAGCACGCCGCACACCACCGCCACCAAAGCCGAAACGCGGCCGGATATGTTGAATTCAAGAGGTAACAGGCTGAGCGGTATCAGCAACAGCGTGTACGTCATTATTTGGAAAGCCGTGCGCAAGTCACGATTGCCTGGCGAGGGAAGCATTTTAAACCCCGCTCGCTTGTAATCTTCATCGGCAACCCAAGCAATTGCCCAAAAATGCGGAAACTGCCACATAAACTGAATTCCGAATAACACCCAAGCCTCCACCCCAATGTAGCCCGTAGCGGCCACCCACCCAATGAGTGGAGGCAAACCGCCCGGAATGGCGCCTACTGCCACGCAAATGGGTGAAATGGTTTTGAGTGGGGTGTAAATGAAGCCGTAGAGAATGAGCGACAGCAACGACAGGCCAGCCGTGAGGGGGTTGAAAACATAAGTCAGCAATCCCAAACCGGCCACGCCCAGCAACACGCAGAACACCCATCCCTCGGCCGGAGAGATGATGCCTAAAGGCAGGGGCCGCTTGGCCGTGCGGGTCATCAGCTTGTCCAATTCCCGCTCGTGAATCTGATTGATGATGTTGGCAGAGCCCGTCACCAACAGTCCTCCCAGCATCACAAGCAGCACTTTGCTCCAGCCAAAATCCCTTCCGCCCAACATGTACCCTATTGCGCTGGAAAACGCCACCGTGAGCGAAAGCCGGAACTTGAGTAACTGGAAATAGGCGCGGGCCTTAATCATTAATAGCTGAAATAATTGCTGCGCAAGGCTCGAACTGAAGAGTTACCTGTGCCAAACGGGGCCGCAAAGTTACGCAACAACCCGCCGGGCGGCATCCGTGGGCGCAATACTTTCCTGGGCTTTTCGATTTTGAGCCACTGCCAGCAAGGTCAAAAACTGCACACCAAACAGCACGGTGGCCAAGGTGAGGTGTATTGGCTGCACACTGGCAGGCAGCGCAAAATAGGCCAAGATGATGCCTGCGAGGATTTCGAGGCCAATGATGCCCAATGTCGCCACAACTAACCTACGCAAGCGAAGCTGCGCTAATTGCCACAGTTCGTAGCTCACGTAAATGTTCACCAGCAGCACCAGCGCGGATACCGTGCGGTGCACACTGAATACACTGCCCAGTTTGGCAACCCAGGTTTCACGCCCCAAGTAGTTAGCCGCTGCGGATACAACGTCGACCTGCTCCCGCACCTGCGTCCCCAGCACTATCTGCCAAAACGTTAGCAGTAAGGCCAACCACAAGCCAAGCTTTATGCCGGTACCTGGCGCTTCATAAGAGCCTGCTGTATCAAGAGAAACATTCTCGCCGGATGCCACACCTTGGCCTATACCGAATTTTCCCCATTTCGCTCGGTCGACCGCGTACAATAGCAAGGCCACGATAACCAGTGCCAAAGCCATGTGAACGGTAACCATCACGGGCAAGAGATTGGTTGAAACCACCAACGAGCCGAGGTAGCCTTGCACCCCCGTAAGCAAAAATGAAGCGAGAGCCAGCCAAAACACTGCCCGGTCGCTTCGCCAATAAGGAAGCGCTGCCACTACCGTGAGGAATACAAAAACTCCAATCAGCGCGCCCAACAGCCTATTCAAGTATTCAATCCAGGTTTTCACGGGATTGAAATCCGTCTCAATGTATTGAGTGGGGTGGGCGAATATGTTGCCGGCCACCTGTGCAAACCCGAGCTTCTGCAGGGTTCGGGCTAGCTTCTGGTTTTTGTCGACCCGCTGAGCGGTATAAACCTGCTTATAGTCGGCTGGTAATTGACTGGCTTCAGTTGGAGGAATCCATTGACCGAAGCACTTTGGCCAATCCGGGCAGCCCATGCCGCTACCTGTACTGCGCACCACCCCACCAACCAGAATTAGCAGATACACGGCCACTACCGTGAGCGTCCCAACAAAGCGAAAACGCCGAGCCGAAGGATTTACCCGTATTTTATCCATCTATCCAACAACAGTTTGAAAGGCCTAATTGTCTCTCGACATTCAAGAAAACGAAACCTATATCACAAAAAAACGGGCCGCCGATGTGGCGGCCCGTTTCGGGACATTTTGCTTTACCAAGACTACTCAGCCATGTCCTGTTCGTAAGGCAGATTCGAAGATTGAGTCTTCGAATACGGTACGTTCTGTGGAATGAAATCCACTTCCGAACCCGGCTTGCTGTAGTCGTAGGGCCAGCGATACACCGCAGGAATCTCGCCAGGCCAGTTGCCATGACCCGGGTTGATGGGCGTGGTCCATTCCAACGTAGTCGAGTTCCAAGGGTTCTGGGTAGCCCGACGACCGCGGAAGATGCTGTAGAAGAAGTTGAAGATGAAAATGAACTGGCCAAAGAAAGCAATGATGGCTGCAATCGAAATAAACCGGTTCATATCGGCAAATTGCGAGAAGGCGTCAAAACCAGTCCAGGCGTAGTAACGACGAGGGAAACCGGCGATGCCCACGTAGTGCATTGGCATGAACACCAGGTAAACTCCTGCAAAAGTCAGCCAGAAGTGGATGTAGCCCAACTTCTCGTCCATCATGCGGCCGAACATTTTCGGGAACCAATGATAAACACCAGCAAACAGCCCAAAGAATGCCGAGCTACCCATTACCAAGTGGAAGTGGGCAACCACGAAGTAAGTGTTGTGCATCTGGATATCAAGCGTGGCGTTGCCAAGAATGATACCGGTCAAACCACCCGAGATAAACAACGACACAAAGCCAATTGCAAACAGCATGGCCGCAGTGAAGCGAATGTTACCGCGCCACAGCGTGGCCAGCCAGTTAAACACCTTTACGCCAGAAGGCACCGCTATAATCAGTGTCAGGAACATGAAGACTGAACCGAGGAAAGGATTCATTCCCGTCACGAACATGTGGTGAGCCCACACTACGAAAGACAGCAACGAGATACCAATCAGCGAACCAATCATGGCGCGGTAGCCGAAGATGGGCTTACGAGCATTCGTGGCCAATACTTCCGACACCATGCCCATGGCAGGCATAATTACAATGTACACCTCGGGGTGACCCAAGAACCAGAACAAGTGCTGGAACAGTACCGGAGAGCCGCCTTGATTGCTGAGAGCCTGACCAGCGATGTAGATGTCCGACAAGAAGAAAGAAGTACCAAATGAACGGTCAAAAATCAACAACAAAGCCGCCGAGAACAGCACCGGAAACGACAGGATGCCGAGGATAGCCGTCAGGAAAAAAGCCCAGATGGTGAGGGGCAACTTGCTCATGCTCATGCCACGGGTACGCATGTTGATAACCGTAGTCACGTAGTTTACACCGCCCAACAGCTGCGATACAATAAACAACGCCATGCTTACCAGCCACAGGGTCATGCCAGCGCCGGAACCAGGAATGGCTTGCGGCAGCGCGCTCAGTGGTGGATAGATTGTCCAGCCGGCAGCAGCAGGCCCTGTCTCGATGAACAACGAGGAGAACATGACAATGCTCGACAGGAAGAAGAACCAGTACGAGAGCATGTTCATGAAGCCCGACGCCATGTCGCGGGCGCCAACTTGTAGCGGAATCAAGAAGTTCGAGAACGTGCCGCTCAAACCCGCCGTGAGCACGAAGAACACCATGATGGTGCCGTGCATGGTCACCAACGCGAGGTAAAATTCAGGATTAAGCTTGCCAGCAAGAATCCACTTACCAAGGAAAGGCGTCAGCCATTCCATTGAACCCTCAGGCCAACCGAGTTGCAAACGAAACAAGCTTGAAAGCGTACCACCCAGAATGGCCCAAAACATGCCCGTAATAAGGAACTGCTTGGCAATTACCTTGTGGTCTTGGCTGAACACGTACTTCCACAGCCAGTGCTGGTCATGGTGCTCGTGGTCATGGTCGTCGTGCAACAGGTGGTCGTCATGCTCGGTGGCAGGCACCGGGCCGGTGCCAATGCCGCCCTGGACTTGTACGCCTGGCGAAAGATTAGGCTTAGGTGTCAGTTCTGACATAGCAGGATACTGTTAAGTAGAGTTATTAGTAAGAAGCAGCGAGAGGTGCAGGAGCGGCCTCCTTTGCCTCAACTGGAGCAGCTACTTCAGAAACCGTCGTGTTGGCCTTCTGTTTCAAAGCGGCCAGTACTTCCGGGTTTTTTTGCGAAAATGACTGCTGGGAAGCGTACCAGTTTTGGTAATCATCTGGCTCGTCAACAATCACAGTGGCCTTCATCGCAAAATGGCTACCGCCGCACACTTGGTTGCAAGCGAGTTCGTAATTGAACTTTGGGTTACCCAATTTGGCACGCATCTCATCAGTCGTCATCGTTGGTGTAAACCAGAAACGAGTCGGCATACCGGGCACTGCGTACATCTGCACCCGGAAATGGGGCATGTACACTGCGTGTAATACGTCGCGCGAACGAATCTTGATGAGCACCGGGACGCCCTTGGGCACGTGAATCTCGTTGGTCGTAAAGTCATCCAAAGCCGACTTATCGCTTAGGTCGAACCCAAACTCGTTCACAGCGTCAATCATGCGGTAATTCACTACCCCTAGCTTCATGTCGCGGCCGGGGTAGCGCACAAGCCAGTTGAACTGCTTGCCCATTACTTCAACCACCACTGATTCCTTAGGAGCAGGACCGGTAATGCGGGTCCAAGCTTTCCAGCCAGCAAAAATCAAGGCAGCCATTACAATGGCTGGAATAACCGTCCAGATAACCTCAATCTTGTTGTTATGAGCAAAGAAGTAAGCGCGCCGCCCCTCCTTATACTGGTATTTGTATGAGTATACAAACAGAAGCGTTTGGGTAATCGCGAAAGCGATACCAATTACTGCCATTGTGGTCCAGAACATGCGCTCCATTTGGTGGCCATGTACTGAAGCAATGGGTGGGTTCATCTTGTTGAAATTTTCAACAAAAGAATAGGCGAACCACGCGCCGCCAAACACCAAGAAAACCAGCATCAAAATAGCATTGACGCTATTGCTCATGCCTATATCCCGAGTAAAGGTGCCCGAAAAGATGGAAGTCAGAATCTGCAAGCGAAACAGCAGGCCGAACACGACCAACAGCAACACCAAGACCAGCAAAATGGTAAGAGCAGTCATTGAGTTTTTAGTAGTAAGTACTGAGTAACGAGTATTGGTAGAAGAGAATGGCTAACCTTAATGACCAACACTTTATACTAAAATCTAGGTAGTGTGATGAACGCTCTCGTCCAAGAAGGGGTGGTGAACCGGAACGAGCGATGCAGAAGCCAAACGACGAGTGAACAAAATCAGGAAGGCTCCAAGGAAAATAGCGGCAATTCCAATCTCAATCAAGAACCCGTTCTCGCCTTTCAAAGTGCCCGGCATTAGCATCAAATAGAAGTCTGACCAATGGCCAACCAGTATGGCAATGCAGACGATTTTCATAATAATCATCTGGCGCTTGGCGTCCCGTGTCATCAAGCCGAGGAAAGGAAAAACGAAGTTAATTATCAGGTTAAAAAAGAACATCCACGTGTAACGGCCTTCGAAACCACCCAAACGTTGGTTATAGTAAACTGCTTCTTCGGGCAAGTTGGCGTACCAAATGAGCATGAATTGGGAAAACCATACGTAAGTCCAGAAGATGCTGAAACCAAACATCAGCTTACCGAGGTCATGCAGGTGGTTGGATGTTAAAGCACGTAAGTAGCCAGCTTGTTTCAGGAATATAGCGGTGAGGGCAATGGCCGCGATGCCAGATACCCACCACGAGGCAAAAACGTACCAGCCAAACATGGTGCTGAACCAGTGCGTGTCAACTGACATCACCCAATCCCAAGCCGACATCGAAGAGGTAACGGCGTACAGTACTAAGAACAAGGCAGAAGCATTGATGCTCTTGTGGAACCACGCTGTGCCTCCGAGCCGGTCTTCGGCCAACGAAAGCTGGCGTAGCTTAAAGCTGAAATAAGCCCAGATTCCGAGGTAAACAATCGTTCGGATGAGGTAAAAAGGCAAGTTCAAGAAGCCACTTTTACCAGCGATAATGGAATCATAAGTTGGGCTGCCCTTGTCCATGATGCCTTCATGAGTCCAGTGGAAAATGTCGTG
>DASVTG010000606.1:0-3675 GCA_036387695.1 Hymenobacter sp.
CCGATATGCCGCTGACGCACCGCCTCATTGCCGCCGGCGTAGTTGCCATTTTTGCTCCCATCGGCGACCTCGCCGAATCCATGCTCAAGCGCAGCGTGGGCGTGAAGGATTCGGGCACCATGATGCCCGGCCACGGCGGGCTGCTGGACCGGTTCGATGCGTTTCTGTTGGTGCTACCGGTGCTGGCGTTGCTGCAATTGCTGGCGGGGTAACCTCACCCCCTGACCCCCTATTTTTGGGAGAGGGGCAGGGGGTGAGGTGCCGCAAACGTTTGTGGAAAATAGGTTCGTCATCTTGGCAAAAGCAATACCTTTGCGGCCCTGAACCGTACCCACACTCCCACCCAACGCTTCCTCCAACCAACCCCCCTCCCGAATGGCAGCCCAAACTGTGTATAAAGAGCCCGCGCCGCTACTGGACCGCGAAAATCCGCTCGAATCCATGATGTCGCGTTTCAACATTGCGGCCGAAATCCTCGGCCTTGACGACGCGACTTACGACGTTCTCAAAGCCCCCGACAAGCAAGTCATCGTCAACATCCCCGTGACGATGGACGACGGTAAAATCCACGTCTTTGAAGGCTACCGCGTCATTCACAACACCATTTTGGGCCCGAGCAAGGGCGGCATTCGCTACGACAAAAACGTGCACCTCGACGAGGTAAAGGCCCTGGCGGCCTGGATGACCTGGAAGTGCGCCGTGGTTGACATTCCCTACGGCGGCGCCAAGGGCGGCATCATCTGCGACCCCACCACCATGAGCGCCGGCGAAATCGAGCGCATGACCCGCGGCTACACGCTGGCCCTGAAAGACGTATTTGGCCCCGACCGCGACATTCCGGCGCCCGACATGGGCACCGGCCCCCGCGAAATGGCGTGGCTGATGGACGAATTCTCCAAAACCAACGGCATGACCTCGCCGGCCGTCGTAACCGGCAAACCCCTGGTAATGGGCGGCTCGCTGGGCCGCACCGAGGCCACCGGCCGCGGCGTGATGGTGTCGACCCTGGCCGCGCTCAAGAAGCTGGGCTTGAATCCCAACGAAGTATCGGCCGCCGTGCAAGGCTTCGGCAACGTGGGCTCGTGGGCGGCAACTTTGCTGCACGCTCAGGGCGTAAAAATTAAAGGCGTTTCCGACATTTCGGGCGCGTATTGGAACGACAACGGCATCAACATCGACGACGCCATTGCCTACAAAAATGCCCACAACGGCCGCTTGGAAGGCTTCACCGGCGCCACGCCCATGGACCCGAACGAACTGCTGACCTCGGATGTGGACGTGCTGGTGCCCGCCGCCGTGGAAGACGTCATCACCGAGCACAACGCCCACGACATCAAAGCCAAGCTGATTGTGGAAGGCGCCAACGGCCCCACGTCGGCTTCGGCTGACCCCATCATCAACGAAAAAGGCATCATGGTGGTGCCGGACATCCTGGCCAACTCCGGCGGCGTGACGGTTTCCTACTTCGAGTGGGTGCAGAACAAGCAAGGCTTCAAGTGGAGCCTGGATATGGTGACCGAGCGCGCCGACCGCATCATGTCCGACGCGTTTGAGAAAGTGTACGAAACCAGCCAGAAATACAAGATTCCGATGCGCATCGCGGCCTACGTCGTGGCCATCGACAAAGTGGCGCAGACCTACAAGTTCCGCGGCGGCTTCTAACCACCAACACGCAATCCGCCAGCGCGCCCAGTTGCGTTGATGTAGTTGCCAGCCGCACCAAACCAACGTTTTGTGCGCTGGGAGAACATCCGGCCCACTTTACCCGTTGCGGTAAAGTGGGCCGTTGTTTAATATGCGGGCTTTAACTTGCGCCCCGCGCGGCTTGTTTCGCAATTCAAATGAAGATTCATAAAGAAGGAAGACGAATCCTGTTCGTCACGCTGCTGGCGCTGCTGGCGCTCAACTTGCTGGTATTTTATTTTAACAGGGGCAACGACTTGTTCAACCGGCTGTTTGCCGGGGCCACGGTCATCATTTTCCTGTTGATTCTGCAGTTCTTTCGCAGTCCGTTCCGCCACCTGTTCACCCACGAAGACTTGCTGCTGGCGCCCGCCGACGGCAAAGTGGTGGTGATTGAAAACGTGCACGAGCCCGAGTACTTCGACGACGAGCGCAAGCAAATCAGCATTTTCATGTCGCCCATCAACGTGCACGTCACGCGCAACCCCATTTCGGGCTTGGTGAAGTACTTCAAGTACCACCCCGGCAACTACTTGGTGGCCTGGCACCCCAAAAGCAGCACCCAAAACGAGCGCACCACCGTGGTGGTGGAAAGCGACGCCGGCCCGCTGGTGCTCTTCCGGCAGATAGCCGGCGCCATGGCCCGCCGCATTGTGTGGTACGTGAACGAGGGCGACGAAGTGAGCCAGGGCGAAGAATTTGGCTTCATCAAGTTTGGCTCCCGCGTCGACGTCTTCGTGCCCATCGACACCGAAATAAAAGTGGAGTTAGGCCAGAAAGTGAAGGGCGGCGAAACCGTCATTTGCCAGCTGAAGGTCTGAACCGCAGATTTTCGCAGATTAAACGGATAAGAACGGATTCTGACGAGTTCGTTCTTATTTTTTTGGCAATTCAGTAAACAGGATGGGTTTTGACGAACCGTTTAAATTCAAGGGACGGCGCCCCGAAATTTACAAGCAAGCCAATGGGAAGGCGATATGCCTCTAAATAGTTGATGATTTGGGCATGGTGCGTTTCATTCAATGCGCTTAAGGCCTTTAATTCAACTAGTATGGTTTCGTCTACCAAGAAATCGACACGACGGGACCCTATTTCTTTTTGCCGGTAGTAAATAGGCATCTCGAGTTCACGCTGAGCAGCAAGCCCGCACTGTTCCAACTCGATAGCTAACGCACGCTGATAAATAACTTCCTGAAAACCGGTGCCTAATACCCGGTGCACTTGCATTGCACAGCCAATAATCTTACCCGTCAGCTCGCGGTATGCATCCAGATTGATTAGTGCTTTCTCCATTATTATTTAGGCGAGCTACGCAACTGTCAAAAACTCAAGCTACGAATCAAACCTGCAGAGTCGGCAGCGAATCCGTTCTTATCCGTTTAATCTGCGAAAATCTGCGGTTCAGACAAGAATGTGCGGCACAAATTCCGACAGGTTGGTAATGAGCCCAGCTTCGCGGCGAAAGCCGATTGTGCAGGCCTCACCGGCCCACACCACGCCGGCCTGGTAACGGCGGCCCTGTGCGTCAGTGGGCAGCTCGGCCCAGCGCTGGTAGAGCTGAGGCTGCTGTCCAAATTCGCCGGGAACCTCCGTGGCGGTGCCACCGTCGGGTTGGATTTCGGCCACGTTCTGGCCCTCCCGGCCCAGTAACGGCTTGCGCACATAGTGGCCCGACAGGGGCTTTAGACTGGCTTCGAGCAAGAGCGGGTGGTGAGGAAACGCTTCCCAAAGATGAGCCAGCAAGCCCTTGCTTTGGAAAAGCAGGCTGTAAGCGGGGTTGGCAATGATAACGTCGCGGGTGAGGAGCAACTGGGTGAAGTCCGCGGTAAGCTCGGGCTCTTCCTCGGCCAAAATTTCCCAGGGCACCAGCTTAAAAAGGAAGTCGAACTTCTGCCACTGGTTGGGCACGGTTTCGGCCCACACGCCGCGGTCTTCGCCTTGCACCGACACCTTCATGTCGTCGACGGGGCAGATGTGCACGTCGGCAAAGCC
>DASVTG010000607.1:0-5273 GCA_036387695.1 Hymenobacter sp.
GCCCGAAACCCGCCGCGACGGCTACGAGCGTGCCTTGCCGCCGCGCCCCACTGAGCAGGCCCGACGCGAGTTAGAAGCCTTCTACCGCGAGCTGGGCCAGCCCGTGCGCGACGAGAACCTTGCGCCCGCCGACCAACCCACCGCGCGTGGCTTTGTGCCCGCTGATTTTGAAATAGCCACACCGGCAGAAGCCGCGACAACTGTCGGCAGTGGCGCGTTGCCCTTCGGCTTCGCGCCCGCGGAAACCTCCTCGGCTCGCCCGGCGCCGGCCCGGGAGGGCGGGGCCGGCAGCCGCGCCGTGCAGGTGCAACAGCGCTACGTGCTGGTGCCGGTGAAGTCGGGCGTGCTGCTCATCGACCAAGAAGCCGCCCGGGAGCGCATCCTCTACGAACAGTACCGGCAGGAGCTGACCCGCGCCGTGGGCACCTCGCAAACGCTGCTCTTTCCGCGCACCGTCACCTTCTCGCCCGCCGACTTTGCCGTGCTGCGCGAGCTCACCGAGCCGCTGCACGCCCTGGGGTTCATCTTCGCAGAATTTGGCCCCAGCACCATTGCGGTGGAAGCCATTCCGGCCGGCATGCCGGCACAGGACGAGAAAGAGCTGCTGGAAAGCCTCATCGAGCAGTTTCGCACGGCGGCGGGCCCGCTCAAGCTCGACCAAAACGAAAGCCTGGCCCGGGCCCTGGCCCGGCGCGTGGCCGCGGGCACCGCCACCGCCCGCCTGCCCGAAACCGAGCTCAACGCCCTTGCCGACCGCCTCTTTGCCTGCCAGGTGCCCGGCTACACGCCCGACGGCCGCAAAACCCTGGTGCTCCTCGACGGGCAGCAGTTGGCCGATTTTTTCCGTAAGTAATGCTTGGCCGCGAAGCTCTCGCGGTGGCCTACATTCGCTGCATGTTCAACCTCACCCCCACGGTTCGCAACCTCCTGATTGCGAACGTTGCTTTCTTTCTCGCTCAAACCAGCCTGCTGCCGTTGCTCACCCAAGTGGGCAGTTTGTACCCCATCGGCTCGCCGTATTTTTTTCCCTGGCAGTTTTTTACCTACATGTTTTTGCACGCTGGGTGGGGCCATTTGTTGTCCAATATGTTTGGCCTCATTTCGTTTGGGCCGTTGCTGGAGCAGCGCTGGGGCGCTTCCCGGTTTCTTGTGTTTTGGCTGATTTGCGGCGTGGGCGCGGGCCTGCTCTACGAAGGCGTGCGGGGCTATGAAATGCACCAGATGGAACAGGCCCGGCAGGCGTTTCACCAAGACCCCAACGGGCCCGATTTCGCACGGTTCTTCGAGAACTACGGCGCCGGCTACACCGGCTTTGAAACCCTGGCCCGAAACCTCCAGCAGAGCCCCCAAAACCCAGACATTCTGCAAGCCGCCAACTCCGCAGTGGACGGCTTGGTGACGGAAATCACCACCTCCCGTTTCGGCGGCATGCTGGGGGCTTCGGGCGCGCTGTTCGGGCTGCTGTTCGCCTTTGCTTATTTATTTCCGAATACGGAATTGATGCTGCTATTTTTTCCGTTTCCAATCAAAGCCAAGTATTTTGTGTTTCTATATGCGGCCTACGAACTTTATGCAGGCGTGCACCGCACCCCCGGCGACAACGTGGCCCACTTTGCCCACCTCGGCGGCTTGGTGATTGGGTTCATCGTGCTGAAATTTTGGGAACGTGGCCGCGAACGGTTTTATTAAATCAAGCACTACTTCACTGTCTGAGTTAAGATACTTATGAGCATCGTTCAAGACATTCGCACTGCCTTCAGTCGCCGCGACAATGCCCTCGTGCAGCTCATCCTGCTGAACGTGCTGGTCTTCGCCGCCGTGGTGCTGCTCGAAGCCGTCACGTACCTGTCCCAAACCTTTGCGGTGCGGGTGCAGGTCATGCGCCAGCTGGAGCTTTCGGCCAACCTGCCCGTGCTCATCCGCCACCCCTGGACGGTGCTGACTTACGCCTTCACGCACAAAGGCTTCTTCCACATCCTGTTCAACATGCTGAACCTCTACTGGTTCGGCCAGCTGCTGCGTGAGTACCTCGGCGACCGCCGCCTGGTGAGCATCTACATTTTGGGTGCCTTGGCCGGCGCCGCCGTGTTCCTGCTGGCCTACAACCTGATTCCGGTGCTGCAGCCCGCCGCCGCGGGAGGCCAAGCGGTGCTGGGCGCATCGGGAGCCGTCACGGCCATCATCGTGGCCGCCGCCACGCTGCTGCCCGATTACACCTTCATGCTGATTCTGATTGGCCCGGTTAAAATCAAGTGGATTGCCCTGGCGCTGGTGTTGATTTCGCTGGCGGGCATCAACGGTGGCAACACCGGCGGCGAAATTGTGCATTTGGGCGGGGCGCTGCTGGGCTTCGTGTTCATCAAGCAGCTCCAGGCCGGCCGCGACCTGGGCCGCCCGGTGCAGGCCGTGGGCAACTGGTTTAGCCGGCTCACCAGCCGCCAGCCGGCCATGCGCGTGAGTACCACGCGCCGCCCCGAGCCCGTGACGGCCACCTCGGCCAGCGGCAGCAAAAAGCCCGCGGCTCCCGGCCAGCCCTTGCAGGATGAAATCGACAACATCCTCGACAAGATTTCGCGCTCCGGCTACGAAAGCCTGTCCAAGGACGAAAAGCAGAAGCTGTTCCGCGCCAGCCAGCAATAGCTTTTCCAAGCTGTTAGCTTTTTGTTCTGCGTTGCAAGGAATCCAAGCCCGCTCATGAGTAACCAGGCGGGGGGGTAGGAACGTGCCTTGGCGCGTTCGGTCGTTGAACGAACCCCGCCCCGGGCCTACCGCCGAACGCGCCAAGGCGCGTTCCTACTGCAGACCTAATCAGGTCATTACTATTAAGAAAGGCCCGCCGAAATTTTCAGCGGGCCTTTTTTAATGGCAAAACCCATAAAAGCTAACGGCTGACAGCTAGTAGCTAACAGCTTGAAATGTTAAGCCGGCTGGCCCATCTTGTCTAGAGCGTCCATTACCTCTTTCACGTGGCCGCGCGAGGTTTCGAGCAGCTGCTTCTCTTCGTCGTTGAGCTGCAGCTCAATCACGCGCTCCACGCCGTTTTTGCCCAGAATAACCGGGGCGCCGAGGTACACGCCGTTGATGCCGTACTCGCCCTGCAGCTCCAGGCACACGGGGAACACGCGGCGCTGATTGCGCACGATGGCTTCCACCATTTGAGCGGCCGCCGCGCCGGGGGCGTACCAGGCCGAAGTGCCCATAAGCTTCACCAGCTCGCCGCCGCCCACGGCGGTGCGCTGCACGATGGCGTCGAGCTCCGCCTTGCCAATCAGCTCCGTAACGGGAATGCCGCCCACGGTGGTGTAGCGGGGCAGGGGCACCATGGTGTCGCCGTGGCCGCCCATGAGCACGGCTTGAATGTCTTTGGGGCTCACGTCCAGGGCTTCGGCCAGGAAGGCGCGGTAGCGGGCCGTGTCCAGAATGCCGGCCATGCCGAATACTTTTTCGCGGGGAAGCTTGGCGGTGAGGTGGGCCTGGTAGGTCATCACGTCGAGCGGGTTGCTCACCACGATGATGATGGCGTTGGGGGAGTGGGCCACCACTTGCTCGGTCACCGACTTCACGATGCCGGCGTTCACCGAAATCAGGTCGTCGCGGCTCATGCCGGGCTTGCGGGGCAGGCCCGAGGTGATTACCACCACTTCCGAACCGGCGGTACGGGCATAGTCGTTGGTGACGCCCACCGTGCGCGAGTCGTAGCCGATAATCGGAGATTTCTGCCAGATGTCGAGGGCTTTGCCTTCGGCAATGCCTTCCTTGATGTCAACCAAAACAATTTCGTTGGCAATTTCACGGGTGGCGAGCACATCGGCGCAGGTTGCGCCCACGTTGCCGGCTCCGACTACGGTAACTTTCATAAGAAAAGGATTGGGAGGGTTGGAGTTTCGCGGGTAAAAGTACGGCGGGAGTCGTAAGTACGTGTATCCCGAAATATCATTTTGGCCCGTGTTGGCGTCGTTTGGGAGGGCCGAAATGAAATTTCGGGGGACTCGTTCTCTTTTATAGCGACAGCTTTATAGCGACAGCCGCACCGAGGCCAGCACCTGCGCCGGCCGTAGCTCGTAGGTACTTTGTGCCAGCAGAAACTGGCTCACGTAGCTGTACTGGTACTGCCGCGTGTTGAAAATGTTGCTCCACTGTGCTTCCAGGTCGATTTTGCGTTTTGTGGGCAGGGTGTAGCGGTAGGTGAGGTCGGCGAAGGCGGCCCGCACCGTGGGGGCGGGGCCCTGGCTGGCGTAGTAGTCGGCCGCCAGCGACAGCTGGTGACGGCCCACCGGGAACACGCCCACCGCGGCGTGGTGATTTTGCAGCAGGGCCAGCGGCTGGGCCGGCGCCCCGGCCACGGCGCTGCGCAGGGCGGTGAGGGCGGCGCGGTAGTCCAGGCTGCCCCAGTCGAAGGCCGACACGCTGGCCTTGACGCTGGCCCTGCCGTAGCGAACGCGGGTCTGCACCAGTACGTCGTTGAGCACCTGCGGCTGGGTGCGGGCGCTGCCGGTCAGCTGCAGGCTCAGGTTGGTTTTCCAGGGGCTGATGAACTGGCTCACGCTGCCCAGCACCGTGTGGGTCAGGGCCCGGTTGTTCCGGTCGAGCGCCACGGTGGTGAGGGCGCCGTTGGCATCCACCGCGTTGCTGTAGAGGCGGTTGCTTTGGGTGCGAGAGAGGGAATAAGATGCGTTGAAAAACAATGACTTGAGCGGGTTTTTATAATACAGCCCTGCGTTCACGCTCGCGCCTTGGCTACGGGGCAGCGGGGCGTCGTTGCGCTGCACGGTGCGGTAGTCCCGTAGGATGTAGGCGTAGTTCACTTGCGCAATGTCGCCGAAGCGGTTGTTGAGGCCCGCGCCCACGGAGGCGTTCCACAGCGCGCCCAGCTCGCGCCGTACGCTCAGGTTGGGCTCGGCCACCAAGGCGTGCAGGCGCTGGCCGGCGCCCAGCGGCGCGTCGGTGGCCGTGAAGTGGTAGTAGCTCAGGGGTAGGTCCAGGCTGGTGCTCCAGGCCTCGGTCTTGTAGCTCAGGCCGGGCTGGGCGTAGTAGCGGCCCCGGGCCCAGCGCAGGTCGTTGCGCACGGGCGGACCGGCGACGACAAGGTCCGCCGTGGTTTCCAGAGCTGATGTCAGGCGCTGCATTTCCTCCGAAAAGCCCACCGTGCCTGCGTACGCCCACCGCCCCCGGCTGGCCGTGAGGCCCACCGAGTTGCTGGTGAAAAACGAGCCCAGCCGCACCTGCTGCCGGGCCGTGTCGTAGGGCGCCCCCCCGGCGAGCAGCTCGGCAAA
>DASVTG010000608.1:0-7508 GCA_036387695.1 Hymenobacter sp.
TGAAAGGTTGGGCTTGCGGCCGGTTATTTCGTGCCAAAACAGGAAAAAAGGCAGCCCAGACGCATTGTTTTGCGTACAGGTTTTCCGGGGCATCTGCCTCGTCTCCTTTCACCTTCTCCTTACAATACCTTCTTTATGGAAGCGCAAATCGAACAGCAGCTCGAAAAAATAATGCCCGAAGACCTCGCTCGTACTTTCGAGAGTGCCTACCACGTATTTCAGGGCCACCACGAACACATGGACGACCTGCTGAAGCACGGCGGCGCCCTGCTTCGCAAAGTCGCCACCAGATTCACGCCTACCCAAACCATCCTGGGCATCGCCGCGCTGGCAGCCGTAGCCGTAGTGCTGGTTAACCGCGCCACCGACGACAACCACGAAGGCGAAGCGCATGACGTGAGCCCCCGTGTCGACAAGCCCAAAATTGGCGGCGACAAAGGCAACAAGTAAGCCTGGCGGACTTCATCAGTCGCGCAAAGCAAAAGGGCCGCTTCCTATCCTGTAGGAAGCGGCCCTTTTGCTTTGGTCATTATTTCGCTGATTAACAGCCGTTCAATGCCCGGAATAGAGGCCGGCTCACAGATTGCGGGAAAAGAGGATTGATGGTGCCAGCGTCGGCGCGAGTACCGCCACCAGGCACCACCCGGGTGGTGATGGAAGCAAGAATGATGTCTGCCATGAATGGCGCGGCGGCGTTGGCGACGGCTTACAACGTGGTGATGGAAGCAAGAATGATGTCTGCCTCGTTTTCTTCTTCCGGGCCCCAGACTGGGCGCCACATTCAACTCTTCTTCAGGGGCTGGGCCAGGCGTAGCGTGTCGCGGGAGGAGGGTAGTTTACAACAACAAAAGCCATTTATCACCAATTGGTTGCGGTTGGTTTCAAGACTGCTGCAATCCTGATTGACAGGTTCGAACCTACCGTCCTTGCAGCGTCCAAGCCGTGGGCACGCGGGGGTGCTGCTCATTGGGCGAGCGCAGGAACACCAGCTCGTCCAGCTTGCCCACGCGCCAGGTTTCCAGCAGGTTATTGTAGAACGGCGAGCCCGGGTTGCCGCTCTGCCCGCCGGGGTACACGCCGTAGCCCCGCACCTGCTGCCCCAGCGCCACCACCATGCGCCACGACGGTCCGTTGCGCTCGGAAGTGGCGTTCACGATGCCCGCACCCCCGCCGCAGTCCACGTCCATCTGCCCGAAGCCGGGGAGTTGCAGCAAGTGCAGCACGTCGGTGCCTTTCTGGCTGGCCCAGCGCCATTTGGAACCGAGCGGGCCGAATTTGCGGGTGAGCGAGTCGGTGGCGAAGCGCAGGCTTTGGAGCGCGAGCTGCGGCAGCGTTTCCTTGGCGGGGGTGCTGCGGTCGTCAATCCACGGCGAGGCGGGCTCATTCAGAATCAACGTATTGGTGCGGTCGCGGTCGGGGTAGCGCATTTCCAGGCCGGTGGCTTTGGCGCTGAAATCGTCGGCCCACAAGCGTTTCACCAAGTTGGTATACCAAAGGTTGAACACGCTGGGACCGATGGCGTCGGCGGTGTACTGGTAGCGCCACCGGCGCATTTCGGCCAGCACCTGGCCCTCGGGCGAATTGGCCGCAGGCGGTGTATTGCCCGCACTTGGCTCGCTTACCAGGGCCAGCATTCGGGGTAGCATGAGTTGGGCGTTGAGGTCCAGCACGTCGTTTTGCAGCCGGCGCAGGCTGTCGGGCGTGATTTGGCTCATGGCATTGAGCCGCTCGTTGATGCGGTGGCCCCGCTCGTAGCTGCTGTAGGTCCAGTTCAGGTAATACGGGTAGTCGGGGCCGGCCGAAAACTGGTTGGCCGAGCTCACGAAGCCCCGCGCCGGGTTCTTCACGTGCGGGTTTTGGGCCTGCGGAATCCAGCCCTGCCAGTCGTACGCCGGGTCGGTGCCGTCGAGGATGAACTTGCCCTGGTCGCGCCATTTCAGCGGAAAGCGGCCGTTGGGCCAAATGGCAATGTCCTTTTCGTTGTCAGCAAAAATGAAGTTCTGAGCCGGGGCGCCGTAGGTGGTGAGCGCGGCGGTGTAGTCGGCGTAGTTGCGGGTGCGGTCGAGCCGGTAGAAGGCCAGGAATTCGTTGGCCGCGTCGTGAGCAGTCCAGCGCATGGCGTGGGCAATGGGCGTCTGGGCCAGGAAAGGCTTCTCCGGCTTGTCGTACACCACCGGGCCGTGGTGGGTATACAGCACGGTGTCGAGCCGGTCGGGCTGGCCGCGCACTTTGATGCGCTCCACCACGCGGCGCACCGGTTTCCAGCGGCCGTCGTGCCAGTACTCGCGGCGGGTATTGTCCTTGAACTTTAGCTGGTAAAAGTCGAGCACGTCGGCGGCCACGTTCGTCACGCCCCACGCCGTGTTCTCATTAAACCCGATGATGACCGTGGGCGTGCCGGGAATGGTGACGCCGTACACGTTCACGCCGGGTGCACTCAGTTGCATCTGATACCAGATACTGGGCAGGTTGAGTTGCAGGTGCGGGTCGTTGGCCAGCAGCGGGTAGCCGGAAGCCGACTTGGCTCCGCTCACCGCGAAGTTGTTGGAGCCCAGTTCAGGGTCGGGCTCGGTGCGCAGCTGGTTGGCGGCGTAAGCGGCCTGGAATGACTTGGGCGCAGGCGGCGCGGGCAGCGGCTTAAAATCCAGCGGCGTGCCCACCGGCACGATGGGGTCTTCGCGGGTGGGGTAGTCCGGAAACAAGTCCTTGGTCACGGCCGGGCCGTATTTGCCCAGGATGTTGCTCATGCGCAGGTCGTCGGTGCGCCCGCTCAGGTCCCAGGCCATGAACTTGAGGACGAGGGCGCACTTCAGTGGCTGCCAGGGCTCGGGGCGGTAGTCGAGCAGCTTGTATTCGAAGGGCAGCGTGGCGGGCGTGAGCTGGTTGATGTAGGCGTTGACCCCGGCCGAGTACGACTCCAGCACCGTGCGCGTGGTCGGGTCGGCCATGGCCGCCTTCAAAGAGTTGGCGGCGCCGAAAGGCAGGCCCATGCGGCGGAAAAACCGGTCGGTTTCCAGGCGGGCGGGCCCCACTATTTCGGCCAGCCGCCCGGCCGCTACGTGGGTTTGGAACTCCATCTGCCAGAGCCGGTCGCGGGCGGTGAGGTAGCCCTGGGCGAAGTACAGGTCGTGGTCGTTCTGGGCGAAGACGTGCGGCACGCGGTGGTCGTCGTAGCGCACGGTCACGGGCTGCTGCAAGCCGGGCAGCACCAGGGCCTGTTGGGCCGGAAAGTCGCTGGGCTTCTCGCCGTTGCGCCAAAAGCCGCGGTAAGGGCTCAGCAGCTTGCCAAACGGCGGAATGTCGCCGTGCTTGGTGTTCAGCGTCCAAATCAGGGTGAGGCCGGCGGCCAGCGCCAGCAGAGCTTTAATCCAGGAAGTCATACGGCCAGGGCTCGGGCCAGCCAGCCCGAAGGCCTAAATGTAGGTAGACGCCGGCTGCCTTTCGCCCGACGGGGTAAAAGCAAATTGCCCCACCGAGTCAAACTCAGCGGGGCAATTATTTTCACAGCTCAGAAAGAAGAAACGCTACTGGCGCGGTCAGCGCAAAGCTACCTCGCGCACCATGCCGCCAATGCCAAAGCCCATCAGGCGCTGCCGGACGGCTTCGGCTTCGGGGCGGTCCCCAAAGTTACCCACGAACACGCGGCTGCGCTGCCGTCCGTCGAGCAAATCCTGGGAAACGGTGACTTGCGCGTCGGGCAAAAACGACTTGATGCGGGCCTGCACCGTGCGCGCATTGGCCGCATCCACAAAAGAGCCCGCCTGAATGAGAAAGCCCGCCGGGCAATTGGTCGATTCGGCGGCCGTCACCACTTGCGTGGTGGTGACGGAAGCAGCGGCAATGAGAGCCGGCTTTTCGGCGGGGGCGGCAGGGTCGGCGGCCGCGGGCACCGAGTAGGTGGTATAGGCCGCTTCCGGGTTGGGGTCGGCGGCGAAAAGGGCAGCCAAGTTGTCGGGGGTGGAAGCGGGGCCCAGGGGCGTTTCCGGGGCCACTACTTCGGCCACCACCGTGGCGGCGCCGCATTCGGTGATGCCCAGGGGGCGGGCGGCAATTTCGGAAAGGTCAATAATCCGTTCGTGGCGGAAGGGGCCGCGGTCCGTGACCCGCACCACCACCGACTTGCCGTTTTTCACGTTCGTTACCCGCAAGCGGGTGCCAAAGGGCAAGGTTTTGTGCGCGCAGGTGTACTGAAAGCGGTTGTAACGCTCGCCGCTGGTGGTCCGCTTGCCTTGAAAGTAACTGCCATACCAGGAGGCCCGGCCGCGCAACACCGTGGTGGCGCTAGGAGCGGCTGTCGCTTTGGGGGTGGCCGTGCCGGGGGCCGACGCCTGCGCCGGGGCGCTTAACAAAGTCAACAGAAGAAAGAAGAAGCTGGGAAGGACGGTTACTTTAAAGGAACGGAATAAAATCATGCGATTTGCAGATGGTGAGCGGAACAAACATAGCCGCGCACTTCCGCGAATTGCTAAGTTTCTCCGTCAACTGCTAACCGTATTGGGTTAAAAATTATCTTTTTTCAATAAAACTTGCATTTAATTAATCTTTGTATCGGTGGGAAAAGTAGCCGTGGGGTTGCCTCAAACTATATTTTTGGGTTTTGGGTCCCATCCATTGCGCAAGTGCAAAAATTAGATTATGCGACGGATACAAAATTTGGGCATTGGCCGCTTGACTACCTTCGGAACCCGGTTGCATAAGTCGGTCTTTTTTCGTAGGAGAGGTGGGCTTCGCGGAAGCCAAAGGCTACCTTTGCCCCATGGATTTTGGCCGCTTGCCCGACCTGCGCTACGTTGATTTTCGGCTGCCGCCCGACCACCCCGAAACCGCCCGCGTGCTGGCCCGGGCCCGGCCCACGCAGCCCGCGCCCGCCCGCCTGCACGTGGGCTGCCCCATCTGGACCAATAAGGAGTGGCTGGGCACGTACTTCCCCGCGGGCATCAAGGAGCCCGATTACCTGCACTACTACGCGCAGCAGTTCAACAGCATCGAGCTGAACACCACCCACTACCGCATCCCCGACGCGGGCACGGTGCGGCGCTGGCGCGAGGCCGTGGGGCCGGGTTTTCAGTTTTGCCCCAAGCTGCCGCGCAGCATCAGCCACGAGCGGGAACTGTTTCAGGCCGACGATTTGGTGGTGCCCATGGCCCGGGCCTACGAGGGCCTGGGCGACAACCTGGGCTGGGCATTCCTGCAGTTGCCGCCGCATTTTGGGCCCGAGCACCTGCCGCGCTTGGAGCGGTTCCTGCTCGACTTCCCGGAGCAAGTGCCGCTGGCCGTGGAGCTGCGCCACCCCCGCTGGTACGCCGACCGGGTGCTGGCCGATGCGGTGTTCGCCACCTTCGAAGCCCTGAACAAAACGCTGGTGATAACCGACGTGGCTGGCCGGCGCGACGTGCTGCCCATGCGCCTGACCACGCCGGTCGCCTTCGTCCGCTTCAACGGGCACGGGCTGCACAGCACCGACTACCAGCGCGCCGACGCCTGGGCCGAACGCCTGGCCGCCTGGGTGGCCCAGGGCGTGCACGACATCTACTTCTTCATTCACCAAAAGGACGTGCGGCACGCGCCGGTGTTCGCCGCGTACTTCCTGGAGAAGATGCGCGCTTTAACCGGCATCGTGGTGCCGCCCCCGTTCGTCATTCCCCAGCCGGTGCAGGGAAATTTATTTGGGTTTTAGATTGGCTGATTGTTGTGACAACGTCATGCCGAGCGCAGCCGAAGCACCTCGGCTGCGACAGTAGTCCAATCGACGGGGTTTACTACCCCACGCGAGATGCCGCGGCTGTGCTCGGCATGACGTTCTTGTTTTAAGAAATAGAACGGCTACGAAGCAACTGGCTGCTGTAGCAGCGGGCCAAGCACCTGCCACACGTTTTCGGCCAGGATTTTCTGGCCGGCCGCGTTGGGATGTACGCCGTCGGCTAGGTTTAGCTCGCGGCGGCCCAGCACGCCTTGCAGCAGGAAGGGCACGAAGGGCAGCGAGTTTTTCTCGGCCAGGGTCCGGAACAGGGCTTTGAACTCGGCGGCGTAATGCGCCAGGCGGTGGCCACCGAGCGGGCCCAGGTCGAAGGGAAACTCCAGGCCGGCCAGCACGATTTGCGCCTGCGGGTACTGGCGTTTCACGGCGTCGATGATGAACTGCAGGTTCTGGGTGGTTTCGCGCACCGGAATGCCGCGAATGCCGTCGTTGGCGCCCAGGGCCAGCACGAACACATCGACGGGGTGGCGGGCCAGCACCGAGGCCAAGCGTTGCCGCCCGCCGGCGCTGGTTTCGCCGCTCACGCCGTAGTTGTACACTTTATAGGGAAGCTGCTGCGCGTCGAGGCGCTGCTGAATTTGAGTGGGGAAGCTAGCGGCAGCGGGCAAACCGTGGCCCGCCGTAAGGCTGTCGCCGAAGAAGAGGAGGTTTTTCATAAGGTGCTTTTTTAACAGCACCACGGTCGTTTTCGTGCCCAGAATCCGGGGCCGTTCAGGCTTATTCCACCACTTCGAGCACGGTGCGGAACGAGACGTACTGGCCCGCAAAATGCGCTTCCATGTCGGCGCGCAGGGCGGGGGCGCACAGGCGCTGGTACTCGTCTAGCTGCTCCACGCTGAGGCAGTAGTACTGGGCGGCGTAGGTGATGCCGTTGTCTTCTTCGTTGAGGAGGCGGCAAAGCTGGCTTTTGAGGAAGAACCCGGTTTCCATTACCTCGGGCATGTGGGTGGTGCGCATGTAGTCCAGCCACTCGTCGGCCACGGCGGGCTCGATGCTGCTGGTGACGTTGTAGAGAATCATTTGCAATGGGTGAATGGGCGAAGGAGTGAATGGGTGAATGAAGTTAGGCCGGATGAGAAAACAGGCAATAGAAGCATTCGCCCATTCACTCCTTCGCCCATTCACCCACCGCCTCAGACGCGCATGGTGTCGAACTGAAAATCGGTAATACGGGCCTGAATGTCTTTTGGTGAAAGCTTTTCCGTGGCCGCGGCTTGGGCCAGGGCCGGCAGCTCGGCGTCGCCGGCCAAGCGTAGGCTCAATAGTTGGCTGAGGCTGAGCTGCTTTTCGAGCGGTGCGAAGCGTTGGCCGCTCACCTCAAAATAGCGCTGCCGCACTTCCAGCCGGCACACCCGGTCCTGCAGCTGCAGCGCGTAGTGCTGGCGCAGCATCACGAGCACGCCCAGGCCAATAACGGCCAGCACCGCGATGCTGAACCAGAGCCGCGCGATTTGGTCGTCGTCACCGGCCACTTTGGTGTAGCGCAGGATGGTGTAGCCGGCCATGAGCAAAGCCAGCGGCAACAGCACAAAATGGTGCCAGGGATAAAATTGAACGGTGTTTTTGGTGGGAGCGGCCATGAAAGGAGGAACGGTTTGGGTTAACGAAAAAGCCGCCGGCACGGCTGGGGCAGGGACGCCTACTGGCGTCTCGTCGTGCACGTCATCGTTCAGGCGGAGGCCATCGGCACGGGCAACGAGACGCCAGTAGGCGTCCCTGCCCCAGCCGTGCCGGCCTATAACGGAAAGGG
>DASVTG010000609.1:0-1775 GCA_036387695.1 Hymenobacter sp.
ACGCCAGTTGGTGAGTTGCTGCTTGGTTTCGGTGCCGCTACCGCCCCAAAAAGAACACTCGAAAAAGCTCCAGCTCCTCTAATTCCCGCTGCACATAGGCCCGAAAAAAGGACTGGCCCACCTGCTGCTGCAACACGGAAATGCCCACGTCAATCAGGCGCAGGCCTTGCTGGGTGAGGAGGATGTTGTCGTAACGGTCGCCGGGCAGATTGGAGGGGCGCTGCAAGTCGCGGTGCACGAAGCCGGCCGCGTGCAGCGCGTGCAATTCATCCGCGAAAACGTCGAACCATATTTCGCGCATCTCTACTTCGTAGGCCCGAAAATCAATCGGGTAAATGCGCTCCATGACCAACATGTCGGTGCCGAGCGCTTCGTTTCTTTCCAGTCGGAGGAATTTGACGACCAGACCGTTTACCTCGTTGGCGAAACGCATTTTCTCAGCTTCCGAGCCAATGTCGGAACGGGTGTCCTCGTTGAATAACTTGCCCACTTCCGTTTCCGAAAGCGCAATGGCCGCGTTGTTGGCACCGCGCGAAAGCTGACGAGGGTAACGCTTGGGTTGCATTTACTGACCGGACTGAGTTCAATCAAAAGTACGGGCGGCTACTTGCACTTCTCCTTGCGGCGCGTGTCGATGACGTGCGCAATTTTCCAGCCGTCGGCCAGCTTCACGAGCTGAAACGAGTTGTAGCCGCAGTGGCTGAAGGTATCGCCGAGGTAGAACTCATACGGCGTCCAGGCGCTGGCCAAGTTGGCGTCGATTAGGACGTTGGCGAAGGTGATGCGCTCGTCCCATACTTTGGGGTGCGGCGTGCCCACGGCTTTGAGGAAGTCCAGCGGGTTTTCGGGACTGAGCTTGGCGACGCCGGCGCGGTTGGCGATGGTGTGGAATACGGCGCCGGGCGCGATGGTGCGGCGCACGGCGGTGCTGTCGCCCTTGCGCATGCCGTCGAAGAAGGCCGTGATGGTTTTTTTGACTTCAGCGGTTTCAGCGGCGGTTGTTTGGGCATGGGTTTGGAGGCTGGCGCCGAGCAGCAGAAACAGGAGCGGAGTAGGCTGATTTTTCATGGGCTGGGAATGTTGGTTGCTAAAGGTAGCGCTGGCGCGGAATGGTTGCTAGGTGGTGGGGCCGATGCCGTCCGTAGCTTTGCCGCTGCATGAAATCAACCGCGTTTTCGGGCCCACTGGCCGACCAATTTCAGGCCACCGGATTTGCCGTTTTGCCGGGGCTCTACCACGCCGGGGAAGTTGCGGCCTTGCTGCGCTGTCTGGAAAGCACGGCCGCCAGCGGCTCTAATTTCCGCCGCAGCCGGGAGCTGTTTGCCATTCGGGATTTGCTGGGCGAGGTGCCGGCATTGTGGCCGTTGCTAAACACGCCCGTGCTACGCACGCTGCTGGATGCGCTTTTCCCAACTGGCTGTCACGTCGTGAAGGCCATTTACTTTGACAAGCCCGCCGGTTCGAACTGGCTGGTACCTTGGCACCAAGACCTGATGATAAACGTGGACCATCGGCCCGGCGACTTGCCCGGTTTTGGGCCCTGGACCAGCAAGGCGGAAGGTGTTTCGGTGCAGCCCCCGCTGGCCGTGCTGGAAGACGTGTGCACCATCCGAATTCACCTCGACGACTGCGACGGCAGCAACGGGGCGCTGCGCGTGGTGCCTGGCTCGCACCGGCTGGGGGTGGTGCTCGGGGCGGCACAAGCGGCGCTTACGCCAACGGCCGAACTGTGCGCCGTGCCGGCCGCCGGGGCCATGCTGATGCGGCCATTGCTG
>DASVTG010000610.1:0-1818 GCA_036387695.1 Hymenobacter sp.
ATAAAAGCGCCGGCCAGCAAGGCCGTGGCCACAATGGCCACGCTGGGCACCTTTTCCCAGAGCAGCAGCAAAAACGTGGTGCCCACCAGCAGCGGATTCAACGACACGGTTTCGATGGGCCCGAGGTGAAACGGCAGGGCCAGTAGGCGGTCGGGCAGCGGGTGGTAGAGCAGCAGCGTGGCGGCACAAACCAGGCCCGCGCTCACGGCGTTGATGCCTTCCAGCGAGGCCTGCACCACCCGGTATTGCCGCAGCCGGTCCCAGAAGCGAATCACAAAGAAAATCAGCAGCGTACCGGGCAGAAAGATGCCGGCCGTGCCCACCAAGGCCCCCGCCACTTGCATGCCGGTGCCGCCCGCCGGCCGCAACGCCAGCGCCCCGATGTAGGCGGCCAAAGAGAAATTGGGCCCCGGCATGGCCTGCACCAGCCCCAGCCCCGACAGAAACTCTGGCCCGGTGAGGTAGTGCTTGAACTCCACGAATTCGGCGTAGAGCAGCGGGGCCAGCACCTGCCCGCCGCCAAATACCAGCGAGCCGTTGCGGTAGAAATTCTCGAACAAGCGCACCGGCAACAGGCGCGTGTAGTGGCCCAGCAAGGCTGCCCCGAGCAAGATGCCCAGCCACAGCACGAAGTTGGCCCACTCCACGCGCAGAGGCTTTTTCTCCTGGATGATGGCGTGCTTGCGGTAGCGCGCGGTGGTGACCGCGCCGCCGGCCAGCAGCAGCAGCGGCAGCATCCACGGCAGCTGGAAGAAGTAGGCCAGCATGGCCGAGGCCACCAGCAGCGCCACCGACGTTTTGGTGTGAATGACCTTCTCGGCGATGCGGTACGCCGAAAAAGCCACGAAGCCCACCGCCACGGGCTGCACAAACTGCACCAGCGCCGCCACGCGCGCCGGGTTGAGGTGGCTGAGGCTGAGCCCGGCCAAGGTCATGAGCGTCACGGCCGGCGTCACCCACACCAGCAGGGTGAGGTAGGCCAGGTTGGGCCCGCCCAGCCGAAAGCCGATGACGGTGATGGTTTGGGTGGAAGTGGGGCCCGGCAGCAGCGCGCACAGCGCCTGCAGCTCCAGCAGCTCGGCCGCGCTGATGTAGCGGCGCTTTTCTACCAGCAGCCGAAAAAACATGGCCAGGTGGGCCTGCGGTCCGCCAAAAGCGGTGAAAGCCAGCGCGGCCACGTCCTTCAAAAAGATGATGCCCCGCACTCGTCGCGTGCGCTTGCCCGAGCGCCGGGGAGGCGGCTCCAGCGAAACGGAAGGGGCGGGTGGGGTTGAAAGCGGGTGCACAAGCAAGGACAGCTACTTGCCTCCGAAGGTAAGGCAAATTGGGAAGTGAGCAGCGGCTTTTTCCGCGGGTTACGACCGCAGCCGCGCCTCGGTTCCGGGGCGGTTTTGCCGCGGCTTATGCGCAAGCAGTGACATTCTGAGCTTAGCCAGCTAGCCCGCCCGTGTCGCCGCTCATACGGCCCATTCCTTAAAAATCAGTGTTTCCCGGGCCAATCTAAGCGTAAATACAAGGTCCTGTGCTACGTAAACTAATAAAGGGCACGCCCAATTCCTTTCCACACTTTTCACCCACTATCACCATTCCTATGAAACACAGATGGATTTCACTGCTGGCCGGCACAATGTTGTGCTCGTCACTGGTAATACTCAACGCTTGCGACGACGACGACGACCAAAACACGCCAGGCAATAACTCCGGATCTACCTCCGGCACCACCAGCGGTACTACGTCCGGAACCACTGCGGGGACGACTTCGGGCACGACGACCACCGGTTCGACATCAGGCACTACCGCGGGCACCTCCACTTCGGG
>DASVTG010000611.1:0-5456 GCA_036387695.1 Hymenobacter sp.
CGCTTACGCGTTGGCCTTCCTGCACGCTCACCTCCCGCAGCTTGGCGTACACGGTAAAGAAGTCGCCGTGCTGAATCATGTCGATGTTGTTCATGCCGGCGATATTGGCGATGGTGAGCACCTTGCCATCGAAGCACGCCCGAACCGATTCGCCGGCGTCGGTCTGAATGTCGATGCCGCGATTTTCGACGGTCACGTTTTTCAGCACCGGGTGCGGGTGCCGCCCAAAGCGCTGGCTGATGAAGCCGCGGCCCACCGGCCACGGCAACCGGCCGCGGTTTCCCGAGAAAGACGACGACAATAAGGCGTTTTCCGGGGTAAGGGCAATGCGCACGGCGCGGCGGTCGGCGGCGGCTTCGGCGGCGGTTTCGGGCGCGTCGTTCTCGGGGGCGGCCGTGGCGTCATCGTCCGAGGCACTGCCTGTTTCTCGGCGGGGGCGCGCCAGGCCAGCCCCACCGCCCGCATTGCGCGCCGCGGCGGCACGACGGGCGGCGCTGGCCGCAGCCAAGGCGGCTTCGCGGCGGGCCGCCAGGCGAGCGGCCCGGGCGGCCCGTTCAATTTCCTCGCGCACCCGTTGCGCAATCAAGTTATCGAGGCGGTTCACGGCCCGGCGGCGTTCTTCCAGCTCTTGGCGCAGGCCTTGCTCCTGCTGGCTGAGCTGCTGCACCATTTCGTCTTCCTTGGTTTTCAGCGTGAGCAGGTTGCGGTTCTCGCTGAGCTGGGTGTTCAGCAGGCTGCTTTTGCGTTTTTGCTGCTGCGTGAGGCCCGAAAGCTGCTGGTGCAGCCGCTCCTGCGTGCCCATGATGCGCGCCGCTTGCCGCTGCCGCTCCTCGGTGTACTGCCGGATGTAGCGCAGCCGCAGTGCAAATTCGTTAAAAGACTCAGCGGCAAACAAAAACATCAGCCGATTAAAGCCATTGGCGGTTTTGGAAGCCGTGTACAGCAAGCGGGCGTATTCGGCTTTCAGCTCCCGCAGGGTTTGCTGGGTTTGCAGCACCTGGGTGGCCGTTTGGTGCACGTTGGTTTCAATGCCCCTGAGCTGAGTTGAGATGCCTTGAATGACCTCCTTCTTTTCGGTCAGCTTTACCTTGATGACGTTGAGCTGGCCCAGGCTCACTTTTTTCTTTTCCTGCGTCTGATTTAGCGCTTGGCTCGTTTCCTGAATCTTGCGCAGGTTGGCCAACCGCTCCCGTTCCAGCTGCGCCTTGCTTTTGGTTCGCGTGGAGCGGACCGGAGCCGTGGTTCTGGCCCGGCTGCTTCTCGACGAGCTGCTGGTCCTGGCTTTGGTGCTTTTGGCGGGCTGCTTTTTCTTGCGCTGCTGCGCCGCCACTGGGCCAGCCAGCCACAAGCACAGCAGGCACAGTAGCACCCACCGCCCACGATTCTGACTCGCCGCGAACCGAGCCGCAGTGCTTTTCAGCTTACCAATTGAGTGTACCTGCTTATTCAACGTGCGCCATTCAAAACCAGTCCGTTATTTCAGCCGCCGGTAGCCCTTGGGCACGGCGAAGGGAAAGGCCAGCCGCTCGCGCCCGGCGTTCACCTTGGTGTAGTTGATGGCGGCCGTGACCACGCCTTCCGAAGGCTGCTGCGCCTGAATGAAAGTGGCGTGCGCAAATGGCAAGCGGGCGGGCTCCTCCAGCGGCCGGAAATCGGTGTAATCCACCGTCAGGTTGCGCTTGGTGCTTTCGTCGCTCACCTTCAGCTGCTGCACGCGGCCGGTGCCGGCTTGCAGCAGGCGCTCAACCAGCACACCGGCCAGTGGGTAAGTCACGCGCTGGCGGCCGGCTTCTTCGGTGGTCACGGTGGGCGCGGTGCCGGCAGGCGCGGGCATGTAGTCGCCGAGCAGCAGGGCCTGCATTTGCTCAAAGCTCACGGGCACGTTCAGCAATTTGCTGAGGTAGTCGTAGCCCCCCGAAAAGTAAGTTTTCTCCAACTTGTTTATCACCCGCACCGAATCGTGGGTGAGCACGGCCCGTACGCCCTCCACGCCCAACAAGCCTGCCGTCACCCAGATGATGCTGTCGCGGCGCACGCGCAGCGACAAGTTGGCTCCTTGCTTATTCCCTTTGAGGTTGATTTGGGCTTTGCCCTTGGCACTCAAAAACAGAAACGCCGTGTTGGTGGCGCGCACCGCGGGTTCGGCGGCTGGCGTTGAGGTGCCGGGGCCGTTGGTTGAGGCGGTCGGCACGGCCTTGCGGGCACAGCCTGTTGCAATGAGCAGTGAGCAGTGAACAATGAGCAATAAGCACTGCTTGAACGACAACGGGGAAGGAAGGAATTTATTCAACTTGCGTCTTTTCAGGGTGGTAGCGTCGACTTGCCTGAGGCAATTGCTCATTGCTAATTGTTCATTGCTCATTGGCTACTCGTACAGTTTCCGGTCTTTCAATTTGCGCTCCAGCAGGTCCGAGGCCACGCCGGTTTTGCGGGCCCGTTGCCATTCGGCCACGGCTTTGTCCTTTTCACCCAGCTGAAACAGCACGTCGCCGTAGTGCTCGATGACGGAGGCGTCTTTGGTGGTTAAGAGGGCTTTTTCCAGCGCCGTTTTGGCGCCGGCGTAGTCTTTTAGCTTGTAAAGCACCCAGGCGTAGGTGTCGAGGTAGGTGTCGTTGTCGGGAAACTGCTTCACCACTTTGCCGGACATCTGCTTGGCCTTGTCGAGCTTTTCGCCCCGCAACGACAGAAAGTAGCTGTAATTGTTCAGCACCTGCGCATTGTTGGGGTCGCTCACCAAAGCCGCTTCGTAAGCAGCGTCGGACTTATCGTACTGCTTCATCTCGTGGTAAGCATCGCCAAGCTGCGCGTCGAACTGCCCCAACAGCTCGGCGTTGTTCACCACCAGCTTGCGGCCGTATTCCAAGGCCTTCACACCTTTTTGTGGCTGTTTCTTTAGTAGATGCGCCACCCCGTTGTAGAACCACAGCGAGGCTTGATTGGGAAACAGCTCCAGGGCGCGGTCGGTGTGCGTGAGCAGCGAATCGGTCTGGTTCAGTTCGGCATCAATCAAGACCACCTGCTGCCAGATTTGGAATTTGGAGTTGTCGTACCGCAACGCTTTCAAGTAGGTGTCGCGCGCTTCCTTCTTGCGGTCGGTCAGCGTCTGAATATCGCCGGCCACGGCGTAGGCCTTGGCGTCCTTGGGGTACGTTTTGACGGTGGCAGCGGCCAGGTCCCGGGCCAGCTGGTTCACCGTCTCCTTGGGATTGGGCAGCTGCTTGACGTAGCCCACCAAAATGCGCACCCGGTCGTCGATGTCCAGCGCGGGGCTGGCGAAAGCCAGTTTGAGCTGTTGGGCGGCTTGGTCGGGCTGGCTTTGTTGCCGGTACACCTCGGCCAGAATCAGGTGGGCCTGGGGGCTTTCGGGGTCGAGCCGCAGGGCCTGCTGGGCCACGCGTGCGGCATCGGCCAGGCGGTTGTTGCTGGCGAACATCTCGGCCTGCGCCAGCACGTAGCGGCTTTCGGTGGGGTTGGCCCGGATGAGCTTTTCGCCTTCGGCAATGGCCAGGTCAAGCTTGTTTTGTTTGAGGTAAATCTGCTGCTTCTTGAACGAGATTTCGTCCACCTGCCCAAATTCCTTTTCGGCTTCGGTTAGAGTGGTGAGCGCCTCCGGCAGCTTGTTTTGCGCCAGGTACAAGTCGGCCAGATTGAACAAGTAGCTGCCGGAATTGGGTACCTGCTTGATGAGCGTCGCGTATGTTTTGGTGGCGCCGTCGTACTGCTTTTGGCTGGCCTGGATTTGGGCAAGCAGCAGGTAATAATAGGCGTTTTTCGGGTCGAGGCGCGTGGCGGCTTCGGCGTAGTTGGTGGCGTCGCGCAGGTTGCCGCTCAGCAGGTTGGCTTCGGCTATTTTGTAGTTGACGGCTGCGTTGTCGGGGTTCAGGGCGTATGCGCGCAGCAGGTTCTCCAGGCCCTTGGTGTAGTCTTCAAGCAACACGTACTTCACTCCCTCCACAAACAGGGCCTCGCTCTGCTCCCGCTCCCGCTCCGTGAGCGCGGGTGCAGCAGCGCGTCGGGCCCGCGCCTCGGCCAGCTTCTTGTCAAGTTCCTTCTGCTCTTTCTCAAGCGCGCGCTGCTCCTTGCGGCTCAGCTTGGCCGGCTGCGCAGGAGCGCCGCCCGAGGGCTGCGCGTAGCCCAGGGCAACGAACCCCACCCAAAACAACAGACTAAGAACAACTTGACGCATATACAATAAAACCGGGCTCCTGGCCCGGCTCACGAAATTACGGGGAATAAGCCAACGACGCGGCCCTCACCGGAAGGCCGCGTCGCTAGTAACGTAATTCCGAACTAAAATGTCACACGCGCAACTGGTTATAATCGCCGAGGCTCAAATCGTCGGGCGTGCCGGTTACGGTGGCAAAGTTGCCAATCATGGAGTTGGTGATAACCGCGTTGAGCACCGAGGCCGACTGCTGCACGATGGAATTCGACAGGCGCGAGTCGCGCACGTTGGCGTGGGCACCCAGCGACACGTGCGGCCCCACCACCGAATCGGTAATGATGGCGTTTTCGCCGATGTACACCGGCTCCAGCAGCACCGAATTGGTGATTTTGGCCGACTCAGCCACCAGCGACTCGCCGCGCTCCTTTAGGTATTCCAGGTAGCGCTGGTTGGTGAACACCGTAGCATCTTTGTTGCCGCAGTCCAACCACTCGGTCACGCGGCCGGGCACGAACACCGTGCCTTTGTTCTTCATGTTTTCCAGGGCGTTGGTGAGCTGGTACTCGCCTTTGTCCTTGATGTCGTTGTCGAGCAAGTACTGCAACTCGTTGCGCAGGTACTCGCCGTCCTGGAAGTAGTAGATGCCGATAATGGCCAGGTCCGACACAAAGTCCTGCGGCTTCTCCACAAACTCCGTAATCTGGCCCTGCTCGTTCAGCTTCACCACGCCAAAGGGGCGCGGGTCTTCCACCTGCTGCACCCAAATGGTGCCGGGCACCGAAGAATCCAACGTGAAATCGGCTTTAAAGAGCGTATCAGCAAACGCCACCACCAGCGGGCCAGTCAGCGACTCTTTGGCGCACAAGATGGCGTGCGCGGTGCCCAGCGGCTCGTCCTGGTACACGATGGTGCCCTTGGCGCCCACCGATTCGGCAATTTTCACCAAGCTCTTTTCCACCTCGGCGCCAAAGCGGCCAATGATGAAGGCCACTTCGTCCACTGGCTCGCCGCACACCTTGGCAATGTCTTCCACGAGGCGTTGCACAATGGGCTTGCCCGCAATCGGGATGAGGGGCTTGGGCACGGTGAGGGTGTGGGGACGCATGCGTTTGCCCATGCCGGCCATCGGTACGATGATTTTCACAAGAGAACTGTTGAAGATGAGGGATTAAAAGTAGGAAAAGCTTGGCTAAAACAATGCGCTCGCGTTTAGCCTACTCCGGTGCTACCATACCCGCCCGCGCCGCGTTGGGTTTCACTGAGCGCGGCAGTGGGCTGCCAGGCAATGGTT
>DASVTG010000612.1:0-6966 GCA_036387695.1 Hymenobacter sp.
ATGCCGAAGTGACGTTCGCCCAACAGCGTCACGCTGCGCTCCCGGGGAGAAAGCATGCCAAGCCCCTCCAACGTGGTTTTGGGCAGCACCAGCTGCTGCACGGTGAGGCCGTAGGTGCCGCCGCCGCCGCGCACCCCAGCGGCCGTGCGGTACTTCTGTGCCTGGGCTGGCCGAGCGAAGCCGGCCGCCAACAACAGCAAGGCCCCCGCGGTAGCGTGCCAACGGGGCCTGTTCAGCGCGGAATGAAACAAGTGAGGCAGCGGTAACGAAAGCATAAAATCGAGCAATTCGGAGCAGAACCGTACCGCGGCCCGGGTAATGGTGCCGCGGTGGTTGGAAAAGCTACTACGCAGAACAGCCATTTAAAATTGCCGGGCCGGCACAAAACCGCTATTCTACCGCGTCCACAAACGCGAACTGCTGCCCGTCGAACAGGCCTTTGTCGCTCAGCTTCAAGCTGGGAATCACCAGCAGGGCCATGAACGAGAGCGTCATAAAAGGCGCCCCCAGCGGCGAGCCCAGCTGCTTGGCCAGGGCGTCAACGGCGGCGTAAGCCTCGGCCACGGCCTGGCCTTCCTGGTCCGACATGAGGCCGGCCACGGGCAGTGGCACCAGTATTTCCTGCCCGTCGGCGCCCACGGCCGCCAGGCCGCCCTTGGCCGCGATAACCAGGTTGACGGCCCGCGCCAAGCTGGTGTCGTCGCAGCCCACGGCGGTAATGTTGTGCGAGTCGTGGCCCACGCTGCTGGCCAGCGCGCCGTGCTTCAGCCCAAAGCCCCGGATGAAAGCCAGCGCCGGGGCTACGGCCGGCTGGTAGCGGTTGATGACCGCCAGCTTGAGCACGTCTTCGCCCACATTGGGTACCACCAAGCCGTTTTCGACCGCGGCGGGCAGGTCCACCCGCGCCGTGATGAGCTGGCCATCGAAGCATTCGATGACGCGCAGCACGGGTTGCGCCGAGGCCGGAGCACGAAGCTGAAAAGCTGAGGCCGCCACTGGCTCGGCGTGGAAGTTGTTGACGACGGCAATGGGTGCGGCGGGCAGCAGCGACCGGCCGTTTTCGGCCACCAGTTGGCCATTGAGGTAAGTTTGCTGCACGGCAAAGTCGCGCAAATCCGTGACGGTGATAAAGTCAGCGGGTTCGCCTTCGGCCAGCAGGCCCACGGGCAGGTTGTAGTGCTTCACCGGGTTGATGCAGGCCACGCGCAGCACGTTGAACAAGTCGTTGCCCAAGGCCACGGCGCGCTGCACCAGCTGGTTGATGTGGCCCAGCACCAGCGTGTCGGGGTGCTTGTCGTCGGAGCAGAACATGAGGTTGGCGTAGTGCTCGGGCAACAGCTCGATGAGGGCATCAAAATTGCGGGCCGCCGAACCTTCGCGGATGAGCACTTTCATGCCCACGGCCAGCTTGTCGCGGGCTTCGGCCGCCGTGAAGCACTCGTGGTCGGTGCTGATGCCGGCGCTGGCGTAGTGGGCGGCGTCTTCGGCCCGCAGGCCGGGGGCGTGGCCGTCCACGGGGCGGCCGGCGGCGTGGGCCAGGGCTATTTTGGCCATCACGTCGGCGTCGCGGTGCAGCACGCCGGGCCAATTCATCATCTCGGCCAAGTACCCGATTTTGGGATTTTTGAACAGCGTGGCAATGTCGGCGGCCGTGATTTCGGCCCCGGCCGTTTCAAACGGCGTGGCCGGCACGCAGCTGGGCGCGCCAAAACAGAACTTGAACGGCGAGTGGCTGGCGTTTTCCAGCATGAACTCCACGCCGGCCACGCCCAGCACGTTGCCGATTTCGTGGGGGTCCGACACCGTGGCCACCGTGCCGTGCGTCACGGCCAGGCGAGCAAATTCGGTGGGCACCAGCAGGGAGCTTTCCACGTGCACGTGGGCGTCTACAAAGCCCGGCAGGGCGTAGGGCAGGCCCGGGTCGGCTTCGGCGCCGCCGGTGGGGATGATGCGGGCAATGCGGCCGTTGCTCACCGCAATGGTGGCGGGCTGGATGGAACGGGCGAAGACGTCGACGACGTTGGCGAGGAGCGAGAAATCAGCGGGCATGAAGAGGGCAGGAGGCAAGCAGGCTACCGGCCCAATGCCGGTTTTGCGCGAACAAAGAACCTTATATTTGACAAAAAACCGTTTCCGGCGAATGAAAAAGAAACTTGCCCTCGTGCTGCTCGTGCTGCCCTTGTTGCTGGCCGAGAGCGGTTGTGCTCGCCGCACCTCCCAGGAAAAAAAGACCAGGTGGTACAAGCACCACACCAAGCCGGGCGGCCGCATTCCTTGCCCCACGCACGACTGCTAGGCTGGTCCCGACCGTTACTTATTCTTATGTCCGAAACCAGTCCATCGCCGCTCGATTCCATTCAAACTGCCGCCGAGCAGGTGCGCCAGCAACTCAAGCTGAAGGCCTTCGACGCCGAGGGCGTGGCGCATCTGGCCAATTTCATCCAGGCCCAGCGCGGGGTGCTGCCCGCCGGTGAGCGGGAAGGCGTTGTCATGGCGCTGGGGTGCTTTTTGGGGCACTGCCTGGTGCAGGTGTACCGGGGCGAATGGGGCACCGGGCGCGACGGAACCACGGGGGTGGGACTGGGCGGAAGATTTTTTTTTAACCCCTTTCATTTGGTCAATGCGCAACTGAATGAGGGAGAAAGCGCGTCGGTAGCCGCTTTTTTTGCCTCGGTGCCTGCCCGCTTGAAGACCCCACCGCCCGCACGTAAGGGCTGGATTTCGTAATCTTGCGGGGCCAATGGCCGCCCGCGTCGTTATGAAACAACTCGTTATCGCCATTGACGGCTACTCCTCGTGCGGCAAAAGCACGACCGCGAAAGCCGTGGCTGCTGCCCTGCACTACGCCTACGTCGACACCGGAGCCATGTACCGCGCCGTCACGCTCTACCTGCTCGAACACCACATTCCGTTCGACGATTTGGCCGGGGTAGAGCAGGCCTTGCACACGCTGCAAATCGGCTTCCGCCGCAACCGCCGCACCGGCCGCAACGAAGTTTTTCTCGACGGCGTGAACCGCGAGGACGACATCCGCCAGATGGTTATTTCCAACTCGGTGAGCGAGGTGTCGGTCATCCCGATGGTGCGGCACGCCATGGTGGCGCAGCAGCAGCGCATGGGCCGCAAGCGCGGCGTGGTGATGGACGGGCGCGACATCGGCACCACCGTTTTTCCGGACGCCGAAGTGAAGGTGTTCATGACCGCCGACGTGGTGGTGCGCGCCCAACGCCGCCAAGTGGAGCTGGCCGAGAACGGCGAGGAAGTGGCCCTCGACGACATCATCGAGAACCTGCGCAAGCGCGACCACCTCGACTCGACCCGCGCCGAAAGCCCCCTGCGTCGCGCCGCCGACGCCGTGCTGCTCGACACCACGCACTTGGTGATTGACGAGCAGGTGGACTTTGTGCTGGAGCGGGTGTCGGCGGCCCTGTTTGCGCCCGAAGCCCAGAAAAGCTAGGAATTCAAGAACCGCTTCGCGCCCGGGCGCGCCAGCAGCTTCAGCACCAGCAGGAGGCTGCCCAAAGCCCCCAGGGCCATTGCCGCCAGCAAAAGGGCGTCGGCACCGGCCCAATGCTCAATATTAAAAAGAGCGCCAACAACACAGGCCAAGACGGCAAATGCCAGGAAAGTAAGCGCGTGTTTGACTCTCATAACGGGTAGAACCAGCGGATAATAAGTGCTTTACTCCATAAAGGCGGGGGAGTCACCGTGCGCGAAGCAGCCTGCAAAGGCCACAAGTTGGGCCAACTTTTGCAGGGTGCGCGGCGGCATAGGTCGTACCTTTGCCCCGGCGAAACCCCCAGCGCCGCGCGGTGTTACACTCCCAGCATGAAGGTCACGATTGATAAGAATTCCGGCTACTGCTTCGGCGTAGAATTCGCCATTCAAATGGCCGAAGACGAATTGGCGCAGGGCCAGCAGCTGTATTGCCTGGGCGACATCGTGCACAACCGCATGGAGGTGGAACGCCTGCACCAGCAAGGCCTGCGCATCATCGACCGCGAGCAGCTGGCCGAGCTGCACGACACCAAAGTCCTCATCCGGGCCCACGGCGAGCCGCCGGAAACCTACCAGCTGGCCCTGCAAAACAACCTGGAACTGATTGACGCCAGCTGCCCAGTGGTGCTCAAGCTCCAGAACCGCGTGAAGCACGCCTTCGACCTGAGCCAGCGCCAGGACGGCCAGATTGTGATTTATGGCCAGCCCGGCCACGCCGAAGTAGCCGGCCTTGCTGGCCAAACCGGCAACCGCGCCATCATCGTGATGAACGAGGCCGACCTCGACCAGATTGACTTCGCCCGCCCCGTCACGCTTTTCAGCCAAACCACCAAGAGCACGGCCGGCTTCTATAAGATGAAGGCGCTGATGCAGGCCCGCATCTCGGCGGCCGGCGGCGAACTCGAAAGCTTCGACGCCAACGACAGCATCTGCCGGCAGGTGAGCAACCGCGAGCCGGCCCTGGCCAAGTTTGCCGTGGAGTACGACGTGGTGCTCTTCGTGAGCGGCCGCAAAAGCTCCAACGGCAAAGCCCTGTTCTCGGTGGTAAACGCCGCCAACCCGCGCAGCTACTTCATTGAGAACGAAACCGAAGTGGACGAAGAGTGGCTGGCCGGGGCCCAAACGGTGGGCATTTGCGGCGCCACCAGCACCCCGCTGTGGCTGATGCAGCAAGTGGCCCAGCGGGTAGAGGGCGTGGGCGAGCTAGCCTAGTGCTTGCTCGTACAGCCGCCGGCTTTCAGCATCGAAAGCCACAAAAACCACCTGTGCCGGAAAGTCATTCGCTGCCAGCCACTGCCGCACTTCGCGCACGGCAATGGCGGTGGCTTCCTGTTTAGGGTAGCCGTACACGCCGGTGCTGATGCCCGGGAAGGCAATGCTTTCGAGGCGGTGCTCGGCGGCCAGGCGCAGGCTGTTGCGGTAGCAGTTGGCCAGTAGTTCGGGTTCGCCCTGGTGGCCGCCGTGCCACACCGGCCCTACCGTGTGGATGACGTGCTGTGCCGGTAGCTGGCCGCCGGTGGTGATGACGGCCCCGCCCGTGGGCAAGCCGTCGCGGTAGTCGGGACTCAAGCGGATGAGGCGGCATTGCTCCAGGATGGCGGGGCCGCCGGCGCGGTGAATGGCCCCGTCGACCCCGCCCCCATCGAGCAGGCCGGAGTTGGCGGCATTGACAATTGCCGACACGTGCTGCTGGGTGATGTCTCCCTGCACAAGTTGGATACGGGAAGGAAGGGGAGGAGCCATGGAAACGTGAGCCGGGTGTAATGACAAGCCCAAGGGCGCAATTAACAGCTTACGCTTCGGCCGCTTTAATTGATGCCTGAGACACGTCCGCCGACGGTTCGGCAACAGGCAGTGGCGCAGGCCTGCGGCGAAACACTATTTTTAATCATTGCTTACGCACCTTCTTCAGCACCCCGCTCATGGAACCTCTCAACCGCGACCCCTTCCTCTGGCAAAAAGCGAAAGCCCGCGCCAAATTTCAATCCAGCCTCGTGGTTTACCTCGTCGTAAACTCGGCCCTGTGGGCGACCTGGGCCCTCACCTCGCGGCACCACAACGAATTCATTCCCTGGCCCGTGTGGGCTACCGCATTTTGGGGCTTTGGCCTGGTGATGCAAGGCCTTGCGGCCTACGGCGGGTGCGGCCACGAGCAGCGCACCCAGCGCGAGTACGAGCGGCTGGTGCGCAAGCAGGCCGACCCCCTGGACCGCTACCGCTAGCCGTGCAACCTTAGTCCGCGGGCGGGGGTTTGAGCGGGTATGATAAACAACCTGTCGCCTTTGTTCACGTCGCTGGTGGCCGTGCCGCTGTTGCTGGCTCCCGCCCCGCGGCCCACCACGTCCACCGGTCCGGCCACCACACCCGCCGCCACTGCGGCCGATGCCAACCTGAGTAAAATAAAATTACCCGCGGGCTTCCGCATCAGCTACTTTGCTCGCAACGTGCCCGGCGCCCGTGAACTGGCCGTGGGGCCCGACGGCACCGTGTACGTGGGCACCAAAGACCAAGGCAGCAAGGGCAAAGTATATGCGCTGCCCGACAAAAACCGCGACGGCAAAGCCGATGCCGTCATTCCCATTGCCACCGGCCTCAACAGCCCCAATGGCGTGGCCGTGCGGCAAGGTAGCCTGTACGTGGCCGAAATCAACCGCATTGTTCGCCTCGACAACATCGCCGCCAAGCTGAAAGCGCCGCCGAAGCCCGTGGTGGTGTACGACAAGCTGCCCGACAACCCCTGGCACGGCATGCGCTACATCGCCTTCGGGCCCGACGGGCTGCTTTACGTGCCCGTGGGCGCACCCTGCAACTCCTGCGAGCCCGAGCAGCCCATTTTTGGCACCATCAATCGACTGCGGCCCGACGGGACGGGCTTTCAGAACGTGGCCACTGGCGTGCGCAACACGGTGGGCTTCGACTGGCACCCGGTGACCAAGGAAATGTGGTTTACGGACAACGGCCGCGACTTGCTGGGCGACAACCTGCCCTCCGACGAGCTGAACCGAGCGCCCAAGGCCGGCCTGCACTTTGGCTTTCCCTACTTCTTTGCGGGCGACGTGGCCGACCCTGAGCTAAGCGCCGGCAAAACGGCCAGCATGTACACCAAGCCCGCCCGCAAGCTGGGCGCGCACGTGGCCGCGCTGGGCATGAAATTCTACACCGGCACCAAATTCCCGGCCCAGTACCGCAACCAGATTTTCATTCCCGAGCACGGCTCCTGGAACCGCAGCAAGAAGAGCGGCTACCGCATTTCGATGGTGAAGCTGGACGCCACCGGCCGGCAAACCACCGGCTACCAAACCTTCGCCGAAGGCTGGCTGCAGGGCGAGGAAAGCTGGGGGCGCCCGGTGTGCCTGCTGGTGATGCCCGACGGCTCGATGCTGGTGAGCGACGACCAGGGCGGCGCCATTTTCCGCATTTCGTACGGCGGGTAAGCGGTGAGATGGTGAAATTGCGAGGTGTGAGTTT
>DASVTG010000613.1:0-8966 GCA_036387695.1 Hymenobacter sp.
CCCGCGACAACGTGTTCAGCGACGGGGTGACCCAGGAGCTGGCCGCCGTGACCGGCAGTACCGCCGCCGGCTTCGACCTGACCATCACGCTCAGCGTGGCGGCGTAAGGCCCGCGTTTCTTCCCTTTCCACCCCAACCAGCCGCTCCGGCAACCCAACATGGTCAAGCACACTCCTGGCAAAATCTTCCTGGCCGAGCAGCGCGGCTTGCTGGAAAACCCGCGATTCCAGCGCTACAGCACCTTCCGTTTTGGCGAGTACGCGGCCGAGCACAAGGAGCCCTTTGGCGACCTGCACGGGCTAAACGAGGAAACGTTGGCGGGTGGCGAGTGCGTGGTAGTGGCCGCCCCGCAGGCCTCGCAGCTGCTGGTGCTGCCCGTCACGGGGGAGGTGAAGGCGCAAGCCGGGGCGGGGGCGCCCGCGTTGGTCGACGTCGGAGAGATGTACCTGACGACCGTGGCGGCCGGCGACACGGTCCGGTTCACCAACCCCTATGAGTCGCACCTGATTTCCTTCCTGCATGTCTGGCTGAAGGCCGCCCCCGAAGAGGCCACTAAAACCAGCCAGGTGTTTGCTTTCGACTCGTGGGCAATGGTCAATCAATTGGCCGAAGCCCGAGCGGTGGCACCCGCTCCGGACGGGGCGGGGCGGCCGTTTGTGCTGAGCCTGGGCCAGTTTGCGGGCAGGGCCGAAACCAGCTACCAGCTTCGCAGCGAGGCCAACCGGTTTTTCGCGTTTGTGCTGGCCGGCGCTTTCGAGGTGGAAGGCCGGCTGCTGCACGAGAAAGACGGCCTGGCCCTGTGGGGCACGCCGGCCGTGGAGCTGGAAGCGCTGAGCAACCACGCGGTGGTGCTGGTGCTGGAAATGGCCGGCTAGCGCCGGGCCCGTGCAAAAAGCAGCTCTCCGTTCGATGTACTTTAGCGCCGTTGGGGCCCCAGCGTTGTTTGCCGAGGCAAACGCCCGGCGCCCGCCTGTTTTCACCCGCTCCTACTGGATGTCCGTCTTCCCGCCCCGCCACGCCCAAGCCCGGTTGCTGCACACCGTGATTTGGGGGCTGCTGGCCGTGCTGATTTTCACGCAGCCCAGCCATGAGCTGCCCACGTCCCGGTTCTACCTGCTGCAGTCGGGGCTGTTTGTGGCGTTGTTGGGCGTGTTTTACTTCAACGCGGGCTGGGCCGTGCCCCAGCTCCTCTACCGCCGGCGCTGGCTGGCCTACCTGGCCTTTCTGGTGGTGCTGGTGCTGGCCGTGGCGGTGCCCCACCGCCTGGTGCAGCGGCAACTGGAGCAGGCTTCGCGCGCTGCGGGGCCCGGCCTGCCCACGCCGGCAAGCCCCCCTACCGCTGGCCGGGACTTGCCGCGCCGGGGGCCGGGTCCGGGCGAAGGCTTTGGCCCGGGCTCGCGTCAACCGGGTCGTTTCGGCAACAATTGGATAAACCCGGCGGTGCTGCTTTCCGCCTTGCTGGTGCTGGGGCTGAGCACCAGCGTGGCTGCCGTGCAGCGCGGGCAGCGCGACGCCCTGGCGCGCCAAGCCCTGGAGCAGGAAAAGCTGAGCACCGAGCTGTCGTGGCTCAAGGCCCAAATCAACCCGCACTTCTTTTTCAATACGCTCAACAACATCTACTCCCTCACGCTGCTCGACGGCGCCCAGGCCCGCGACGCCATTCACCGGCTTTCGCGCATGATGCGCTACGTGCTGTACGAAACCCAAACGGGCACGGCGCCGCTCAGCCAGGAAATCCAGTTTCTGCGCGACTACATCGACCTGATGCAGCTGCGCCTGACCGACAACGTGGCCGTGGAGTTTGCCACACCGCAGCCGCTGCACGACGCCCCCATTGCGCCCATGCTGCTGCTCACCTTTGTCGAAAACGCGTTCAAGCACGGCGTCAGCGCCCTGGCCCCGAGCCGCATCAGCGTGGTGCTGCGCCAGCCCACCCCGCACTCCCTGGACGTGACCGTGTGCAACACCGTGCACCCCGACCGGCCCGTGGCCCTGGACGAGAACAGCGGCATTGGGCTGGTGAACACCCGGCGGCGCCTCACACTGCTGTACCCCGGCCGCCACACCCTCACCGTGGCCGAGGCCGACGCCACGCCCGAACACGAATACCGCGTGCATCTCACCCTGAACCTGCTGCCATGACGCTGAACTGCCTAGCCGTCGACGACGAACCCCTGGCCCTGAAACTGGTCGAAAGCTTCATCGGGCAAACGCCCTTCTTGAAGCTGGTGGGCAGCCATACCAACGCCGTGAGCGCCCTGCGCGGCCTGCAACAGCAAGCCGCGCCGGTCGACCTGCTGTTTCTCGACATTCAGATGCCCGACCTCAACGGCCTGGAGCTGGCCCGCGTGCTCGACCGGGGCCCCGGCGGGCGGGGGCCGCGCGTGGTCTTCACCACCGGCTTCAACCAATACGCCCTCGAAGGCTACAAAGTGGACGCGCTGGACTACCTGCTCAAGCCGTTTTCCTACGAAGACTTCCTGCGGGTGGCCCAAAAAGCCTACGCCTACGCGCAGCTAAACCAAGCACCCCCGGCTCCTGCCGCTCCCGAAGTCCCCACCCCACCCAAGCCCACCGAAGACTACCTCTACCTCAAGGTCGAATACCAATTGGTGCGGGTGCTGTTCGCCGACATTCGGTACGTGGAAGGCCTGAAAGACTACGTGAAGGTGCATTTGGCCAGCGCTACCCGGCCGCTGCTCTCGCTTACCAGCCTGAAGTCGTTGGAGGAGCGGCTACCGGCGCGGCAGTTCATGCGCATTCACCGCTCCTACATCGTGGGGCTGGGCCACATTGCGTCCATCGGCCGCGGCACGGTGCAGATTGGCACCGAAACCATCGCCGTGAGCGACGGCTACCGCGAGGCGTTCGACCAGTTCATCAGCCGTTGGAAGTAGCACCGACGCCAGGCATGGTGAGGCGGCGCCAGCGCTTGCCCGCAGGGCATCACCTGCCTCGCTTGGGCTACTCAGCTCTGCGTCAGCAGCAACCCGGTGGCCGGGTATCCTCGCCAGCCAACGCAGGTAATCATTTCATAATGAAAGCGTAACCGAACTGACGGGCCTCGGCTAGTAGCTTTGCCGGCTAGTATGGCGTTCGCAACTAGCTCCCCGGATAAGCAGTATTTGGAGGCCCTGGCCCAAGGGAATCAGGCGGCCTTCGACGCCCTTTTCACCCGCTACTACGCCAGCCTGGTGCGCTACGCCGCCACCCTGCTGCCCTACCCCACCGACGCCGCCGAGGACGCAACCGCCGACGCCTTTTGTGCGCTGTGGGCCAACCGGGAGCAGCTGGCGGTGCAGGGCTCGCTGGCCGCCTACCTCTACACCGCCGTGAAGCACCGCTGCTTCGACAAGCTGCGCCAGCAGCGCCGGGCCGTGGTGGAAGCCGAAGCCGACCTGCCCCTCGCCCACCCCGACGCGGCCTACCTGCAGCCCGACCACCAGCTGGCCTACCAGGAGCTGAGCCAACACTTGCAGCACTGCATTGCGCAGCTGCCCGAGCGCACCCGGCTGGTATTTCAGCTGCACCGGGACGGGGGCCTCACCTACGAGGAAATCTCGGGCCTGCTGACCATCTCCATCAATTCGGTGAAGACGCACATGTTCCGAACGTTGCGCTCGTTGAAAGCGGCGTTTCACGTGTCCGGCATTCGGTAGGCAGGTTACGGCACGGTTACGCTTGTTACCCTTCCGTTACGAATGCTTTTCGGTGTCACGAGGTCGGCGGGCGGCGGCGTCTTAAGGGGGTGGTTGCCCTCAGGGCCGCACTGCCGCTTGGAACCGAACGAACTTTACCTGCTCATCACCCGCTACCTGGCCCGCCAAACCTCGTCGGACGAGAACGAGCACCTGGCCACCTGGGTGGGCGCGTCGGCAGAGCACGAGCGAACCTTTGAGCAGCTCAAGGCCATCTGGCAGGCCACGGCCGCCCCGCTGGCGCCGGCCGCCACGGCCGGCGCGCTGCGCAACGTGAAAGCCCGGCTGGCACTGGCGCCGCCCCGCGCCCAAGCCCCTGCCCCGCCGGTTGTTGCGCGCCGCCGGTGGGCCCGGCCTTGGCGAGTGGCGGCCGGGGTGCTGGCCGTGCTGGTGGTCGTGGCCGGCGCTTACTTCCTGGCTCGCCCCGCCGCGCCGGCCTACCGGCTGTACCAAACCGCCGCCGGCCAAAGGCAGCAGCTGCGGCTGGCCGACGGTTCGCGGGTGACGCTGGCCCCGCAAAGCCGGCTGCGCTACCCGGCCCGGTTTGGCGGCGCTTACCGCGAAGTATACCTGGAAGGCGAGGCTTTTTTTGAAGTCAGCAAGGACGCGCGCCGCCCATTTCGGGTGCACAGCGGCACCTGGGTGACGCAGGTGCTGGGCACCACGTTCAACGTGAGCGCGGTGCGCGGCGCTAGCCAAACGGCGGTTTCCCTGGTGGAGGGCCAGGTGCAGGTGTTTGACAAGCAGGAAAGCTACCTGCTCACGCCGGGCCAGCAGCTGCTGGCCGACCGCACGACCGGCCGGCTTTACCGGCGGGCTTTTGATGCGCGGAAGGTGACGGGCTGGCGGCGCAACCGGCTGGTGTTTCAGAACGAGAAGCTGGGGGAAGTGGCCGGGCAAATCGAGCGCCTCTACGGCGTGAAGCTGGTGTTCGCCGACGCGGCCACGGCCGAGGTGCGCCTCTGGGCCACGTTCGACAACGAGCCGCTGCCGGCGGTGCTCGACGCCCTGCAACTGGCCGGCTCGCTGCGCTACCGGCGCGAGGGACGGGTGATTTACCTGCAACAAGCGGCGCCGGAAGCGCCCGACAACTGATGAATTCCTTGAGGGAAGGCAGCGGGCGGGAACCCACTGCCTTCCGGTAACAAAGCTGGCAGCTACGAACTGCCAGCAGGTTGGAGAGTCGATAAACGGTCAAAAATTTAACAACGCTCACGCACAAACCTATGAAACCAACGAGTTACCCCCGACTGGGCCGGGAGCTGCGGCGCACGCTGCTGGGGCTGGGGCTCACCGCCCTGGGTTCGGCCCCGATAACCACCGCTGCGGCCAGCAGCCCGCGGCTGACGCAGGGCCCGGCCACCACGCCCTGCGCCCTCACGGTGCAGCAGCAGCCCCTGACCGAGGTGTTTGCCGCCATCGAACAGCAAACCGGCTACCGCTTTCTCTACGCGGACCAAGCCGACCTGCTGGGCCGCAAAATCAGCGTGGAAGCGCCGCACAGCAACCTGAGCGAGGTGCTGGTACTGATTTCTTCTCAGGCCAACGTGCAGTTCACGCTGCAGAACAAGCGCATCCTGGTGAAAGCCGGGGCGCGGGGCACGCAGCCGGCCGACCCCAAGCCGGTGAGGGGCCGGGTGACCGATGCCAAAGGCGAGAGCCTGCCCGGTGTGTCGGTGCGGGTGAAGGACACCACCACCGGCACCATTACCGGCCCGGACGGCGCGTACGAGCTGAGCGTAGAACCCGGCCGCGTGCTGGTCTTTTCCTTCGTAGGCTACGCCCAGGCGGAGGAAAAGGTGGGCGAAAACAACACCTACGACGTGCGGCTGAGCGAGGACGCCACCGGCCTCGACGAGGTAGTGGTGACGGCGCTGGGCATCAAGCGCGAAGAAAAAGCGCTGGGCTACTCGGTTACGAAGATTGACAACGAGCAGCTCACCCAGGCCAAATCCAACAACTGGACCGACGCGCTGTCGGGCAAGGTGGCGGGGTTGAACCTGGTGAAATCGGGCGGCGGGCCGGCGGGCTCCAACAAGATTATTCTGCGCGGCGAAAGCTCGCTGGCCGGCGACAACGACGCCCTGATTGTGGTGGACGGCGTGGTGCTCGGCGGCAGCAACAAAGCCACCGGCAACGGCAGCACGGCCTACCTGCAGGGCGAGTCGCCGGTGGACTTTGGCACCAGCCTCAACGACATCAACCCCGAGGACATTGAGTCAGTGACGGTGCTGAAAGGGCCGGGCGCCACGGCCCTCTACGGCTCGCGCGGCGGCAACGGCGCGGTCATCATCACCACCAAATCGGGCCGGGCGCGCCAGAAGGGCATTGGCGTAACCTTCAATTCCAACGCCGCCATTGACATGATTTCGCGCTGGCCCGACTACCAGTACGAGTACGGCCAGGGCACGGTGGGCGAGAATTTCTACTCCTTCGGGGCCACGGCCGACGGGCCCAGCACCCGCAGCACCAGCTCGGCCTGGGGCCCGAAGTTCGACGGGCAGTCCTTTTTCCAGTACGACCCCGCCACCCACACGGGAAGCACCGAGCGCACGCCCTGGGTGCCCTACGAAAACAACCGCAAGGACTTTTTCGAAACCGGCAAGACGTTTACCAACACGGTTTCCATCGACGGCGGTACGGACCGCACGGCCGTGCGCCTGTCGCTGACCAACCTGCAAAACACCTGGATTATTCCCAACACCGGCTACTCGCGCAACACCATTGCGCTGTCGGCCAGCCAGAAAATCACGGACAAGCTCCAGGTGTCGACCAAGGTGAACTACACCAACCGCAACAGCGACAACCTGCCCTCGACCGGCTACAACAACCAGAGCCTGATGTACTGGCTCATGTTTCAGGTGCCCAACGGCAACCTGGACTGGCTGAAAAACTACTGGGCGCCCGGCAGCGAAGGCCTCCTGCAGCGCTACCCGTTCAGCAGCCTGGTCGACAACCCCTACCTCATTACCCGGGAGATGCTGAACAAAGCCAACCGCAACGCCCTCACCGGCAACGTGCAGGTCAACTACAAGTTCACCAAGGACCTGAACCTGATGGTGCGCTCGGCGCTCGACTACTCTTATGAAGCGCGCTCGCAGCAGCGGCCCAAGGACACGGAGAAGTACAAGGAGGGCATGTTCCGGACCCAGAACATCTTCTCCCAGGAAATGAACCACGACTTCCTGCTGCAGTACGCCCACAAGTTTGGGCGGTTCGAAACGAGTGTTTCGGGCGGCGGCAGCGCCCTGCGCAACCGCTACAACCGCGACGAGCTGCGCGCCGAGCGCCTGCTCTACCCGCAGGTGTTCACCTTCGCCAACAGCCGCGACCTGCCCATTGCCCTGCCCTTCCGCTCGGAATTTGCGGTAAACAGCTTCTACGGGCTGGCCACGCTGGGCTATAACAACTTCCTCTACCTCGACCTCACGGCCCGCCAGGACTGGACCAGCACGCTGGCCACGGCCACTTCCACCAAGAACACCGGCTTCTTTTACCCCTCGGCCAGCCTGAGCACGGTGCTTTCGCAGATTTTGCCGCTGCCGGAATTCGTGTCGTTTGCCAAGCTGCGCGGGTCGTGGTCGCAGGTGGGCAGTGGCACCACCACGCCCTACCTCACGTCCTACACCTACGCGGTGGCCACGGGCTTCCCGTCGGGCCTGAGCAACCCCGGCGCCATTGCCAACGAGGGCCTGCGCCCCCGCCGCACCGAAAGCGTGGAGCTGGGCGCGGACCTGCGCTTTCTGCGCAACCGCATCGGCCTCGACGTGTCGGTGTACCGCAACAACACCTACGACCAGATTCTGCAGGTGCCCGTGGACCGCGCCTCGGGCTACAACTTCGCCACGCTCAACGCCGGCCTGGTGCGCAACCAGGGCCTGGAAATCCAGGCCAACGGCCAGGTGCTGGTCAACCCCCAGGGCTTTAGCTGGAAGCTGTTCGGCACCTTCACGGCCAACCGCAACCAGGTAGTGGAGCTGGCCGACAGCCTGCTGACGTATCAATTGGTGCGCGGCCCCGGCGGCCGGGGCTCGGTGGAAGCGCGGCCCGGCGGCAGCATGGGCGCCATCTACGGGCGGGGCTACGAGCGCGCGCCCGACGGCCAGATACTCTACGAAAACGGCTACCCGGTGCTGGGCGACGAAATCAAGTACCTCGGCAACGCCCTGGCGCAGTGGAAGGCCAGCGCGGGCACCGAATTCAGCTACAAGCAGCTGCGTCTGAATGTGTTGTTCGACGGGCAGTTTGGCGCCAAGGCCTTTTCGCTGACGCACTCGGTGCTGGCCGAGCAGGGCAAAAGCAAAAACACCTTGCCCGGCCGCTACAACGGCATCATCGGCAACGGCGTGATTCGGAACGCCGACGGCACCTTCCGGCCCAACGACGTGGTGGCCGAGAACATCCCCAACTACTACCTGGCCCACTACGGCCGCGACAACGTGGAAGCCAACCTCTTCCGCACCGACTTCATCAAGCTGCGCGAAATGCGCCTGGACTACGCCCTGCCGGCCACCTTGCTGAGCAAGCTCAAGCTGACCCAGGCCTCGATTGGGGTGTACGGCCGCGACTTGTTCATCCTGACCAACTGGCCGGCCTTCGACCCCGAATTCGGCACCCTCAACGACGGCACCATCGACCTGGGCTTCGAGCTGGGTCAGTTCCCAAGCACCCGCACCGTGGGGATTAACCTAACGGTGGGCATCTAGAACAGAGTGAAACAACAAATCAGAAGAACGTCATGCTGAGCGCAGTCGAAGCATCTCTACTGCGCAAGTAAATAGTTACTGCTGCGGCAGAGATGCTTCGGCAAGCTCAGCATGACGTTCAATTTATCAGCCGTTTGGAAGCGGCTGCCATTCGGCCGAAGCCGCTGAGCGCTAGAACAGCTCGCGGGGAATCGGAACTTCTTCGGGCTCGGGCGTGGTGTACTGGATTTTACCTTGCAGGAACTCCTCGATGGCCAGGCTGGTAGGCTTAGGCATGCGCTCATACTGCTTAGAAACCTCGATTTGCTCGCGGTTCTCAAACACTTCTTCCAGGTTGTCGACGGTAGACGCGAACTCGGCCAAACGGTCGTTCAGCTCTTCTTTCAGCTTCACCGACAGCTGGTTGGCGCGCTTCGAAATCACGGCAATGGCCTCGTACACGTTGCCGTTGTCGCCGGTGATATCGGCCACGTTGCGCGTGATGATGGAGCTCGACGGGGTGTTGGGATTGGGTTTCATAAGCTGAATTGATTACAAATTAATTGGATGCCGCAGTAGGCAC
>DASVTG010000614.1:0-1619 GCA_036387695.1 Hymenobacter sp.
ATGAATGCGCGCGGCCGCCAAAACGAATGAGTTCGCGCTCACTGGGCGCCTGCTGCAATTTTTACCCCGAGGAGCTTATCGTCTTGTTCAGGCTTTCCAGGCGAATGACCAGTTAACTAACCGAGCTACTTAGGAATGCTAATGGCCATGTCGTCAAGGTACACCGGCATTGGGCTGTCTGAGCGCCACAGGTACACCACCAGGTGGCTGGCGCTGGTGGTGGTGGTGGGCAAGGTGAAAGTTTTGGTTACCTGCTGCCATTCGCCAAATTTCTTCACCTCTTCGCGCAGCACCACTGCCTCGTAGAGCAAGCCCTTTGGCTGGCCGGGCTCCTTGATTTCGGCCACGAGCCGGGCGTTGCTGTCTTTGTTGGGCACGAACACCCACGCGCTGACGGTGAGCTTGTCCGGCCGGTGGTCCAGCATTTTGCCCAACGGGTTGTCAAAGCCCATGCTGAAGTCATATCCGGGCCGCACACTGGTGCTGTACACGCCAGAGTGGGCCTTCGCCTTAGAGAGCGTGGCCAGCGCGGTCCAATTGCCCGTCCAACCGTCAAGGTGCTCAAAGTCGTTGCTGGTCAGAACGTTGGTGTCGGATGCTTTTTCCGTTTCGGACGCACAGCCCCCTAGGCCAAGCAGGAGCAGAAGTGCGGCGGCAGATAAGTAATTAGGCATAAATTGAAACTAGCAAAAAATGAGAATGGCTCGCAAATGTAGCAGGGCGGCCTATTCGGGGCTTCCCCAAATCAGCAAGGTGCCGGGCGCCTCGCGCAGATAAGAAGGAACTTGCCGGTCGGGACGGTTGGGAAACAGCGCAAAGCGCAGGCCTTCCGCTTGCAGGCGGGACAGGTCCGGTGCAGAGGGCCACCAAGCGTACACCGGCCGGCTGCTGTAGAACATGGCCGCAATGTCTTCGCCGTCGGGCGCGTTGAACACAACGTAGCCCGGCGGCACCGCCGAATCAAGCTGCCGGTAAATGGCGGTGTTGGCCAGGTGCTTCTGGCGCCCCATGGGGCCGAGCTTGGGGTATTCCGCTTCCTCGAAATGGCGGGCATAAATCGCCAGGGGTTGGGCATCGAGCCACACCAGCGCCAGCAGCCCTAGCGCCAGCCCCACCGGAGCCAGCCGGCCGGCCCGCGCCCGTACCCAGCGGGCGGCTGCCGCGGCCGGCGCGGCGGCCAGCAGCAGCAGCAGTGGGCTCACCACGTACCCGTAGGCAAACATCTTAGTGGCCGCCAGCGTGAAAAACACGAACGTGACGGCCACCACGGTAAGCAGCTCCACCGGCCGCGGGCCGCGCCGCAGCACCCACAGCAAGCCAATGCCTATCAGCAGCAGTAGCAGGCCATAGTGCGCGGGAAGTGTGGCGAAATGGTAATTCCAAGGCACGTCGTTGCCTTCCAGCTTCTCAAAAAAGTGGCGCGTGTTGTAGGCCCGCTCGTAGGCGCTTTCCAAGGGGAAGCGCCAGGAGGTGTATAGCTGCCAGGGCAGCAGCACCAATCCGGCCACCGCCGCCGAGGCCGCCAGGTGCAGGTATTCGCGCGTTTGGCGCCGCCGCACGGGGTCGAGCAGCAGGGCCACGCCCCAGCCCGCATACACCAGCAGCCCGGTAAGCCACTT
>DASVTG010000615.1:0-2458 GCA_036387695.1 Hymenobacter sp.
ACTTCCTCTCCTTCCGCTTTGGGTCGCACCCTGTACGTGTGGTTGCTTAGCAACTTGGGCGGCACCGCATTGCTGATTTTCGACTTTAGCTTTAAATATCCTACCGATTTGATTGTGCCGCTGGTTGTAGGCTTGATGGTGGCCCTGCTTTCCCTGGTCTGCGTGCCCTTGGCGTGGCCTTTCTTTGCCTTGTCCCGGCGCACCTGCAGCAGCTTGAAGTGCCGCATGCTGGCCTTGGCGGGCGTGCTGGTGGTGTTTGCGGTGGCTAATTTGTCGCTGCTGCACTGGCTGCCAATTGGCCCGCTCAGCAGCTTGCTGAGCTTTTCGCGCCCGTATTTAGGCGCGGCCATCCTGGCGGTGGCCTGGCTGTACCGCCCGCGTGAAATGGCGGCGCAGTCGGTGTACGCCCAGCCGGTGCCAGCTTCCCTACTGCACGGCTTGTGGTGGCGCAAGCCCAGCGCGCCCACGCTGGCGCGCTAACAACGACTGCCGCCGCTGGCCTTTGCCCTTTCGCCAGGCAATCCGACTGGTCGGGCTGGTTTTGCGTATCCTGGGGCCATGCGCCTCCGCCTCCGTTTGTTTGAGTTTGAAGACTTGCCGTGGTTTCCGGCCGTTATCCGGGCCGGGATGATGGACTACTTGCGGTTCATGATTTCGACGCTGGGCACGTACCGGCCCATTGCGCCGCTGCTGGCCGAAGGGCTTCGCCGCACCGGCCAAACCGCCGTGCTGGAACTGGGTGCGGGCGCCGGCGGAGGCACCGAAACCGTGCTGACGGCCCTGCACGCCAACGGGCTGCCCCAGGCCACCATCACCCTCACCGACCTGTACCCGCAGCCTGCCGCCTGGGCCGACATTGCCCACCACACGCGGGGCGCCATTGCCTACGAAGCGGCGCCGGTGAACGCGCTGGCCGTGCCGGCGCACCTGGCTGGCTTTCGGGCCATTTTCTCGGCCTTTCATCATTTCCCGCCCGATGCGGCCGAGGCTTTGTTGCGCGACGCGGTGCGCGCCGGCACGGGCATTGGGGTGTTCGAAGGCGCCGGCAAGCACTGGGCCGAGCTGCTGCTGGCCTGGACCGTGCTGCCCGTAGCACAACTGCTGCTGACGCCGTTTTTTCGGCCTTTCCGGCTCAGCCGGCTGGTGTTTACCTACCTCATTCCCGTCATTCCGCTTTGCACCATTTGGGACGGGTCGGTGTCGCTGCTGCGCTTGTACTCCACCGCCGAGATGCTGAATTTGGCCCAAGCGGCCGACCCCAACGGGCAATTTGTGTGGCAAGCCGGCAAAAAACGGCACTGGTGGGGGCCTGAGGTTACGTACCTCATCGGTTGGCCTGATATCAATGAGCAATTGACAATGAGCAATGAGCTTCCTGCTTGATACTTTTTCTCACCTTTGCTCATTGCCTCATCACAATTGCTCATTGTTCATTGTCAATTGCTCAGTACAAGAATGCGCTGCCGCTGCTTCGCATTCCTTTTTCGGTTTACCTCATGCCCATTTTTTGGTTTGGGCTGAGTGCGCTGCGGGGGCCGTGGAGCGGCTGGCGGGCACTGGGGGTGTTCGTGGTGCTGCACCTGCTGGCGTATCCGGCTTCCAACGGCTACAACTCCTACTACGACCGCGACGAAGGCAGCATCGGCGGGTTGAAGGCGCCGCCCAAGGTGACGCCCGAATTGCTGCACCTGGTGTGGCTGTTCGATGCGCTGGCCGTGGTGGGGGCCGCGCTGCTGTCGTGGGCGTTTGCCGGGCTGGTGGTGGTGTATTTGCTGGTGTCGAAGGCCTATAGCTACGAGGGCATTCGGCTGAAGAAGTACCCGCTGGTGAGCACGCTGGTGGTCGTGGTGTTTCAGGGCGCGTTCACTTTTTTGATGACGCAGGTGGGCGCCGGAGCCACCCCGGGCCAACTGCTGGAGAAAACCAACCTGCTGCTGGCGCTGGTCAGCACCTTGTTTTTGTGCGGCTCCTACCCGCTCACGCAAGTATATCAGCACGAAGAAGACGCCCAGCGTGGCGACCGCACCCTGAGTTTGCGGCTGGGCGTCCGGGGCACGTTTGTGTTTGCGGCCGTGGGCTTGCTGGCTGGGGGTGCCGCGCTGGGATTGGCCTATTGGCTGCGGCAGGAATGGCGGCCCCTGCTCATCTTTCTGGTGGCCACCGGGCCGGTGGTGGCGTTGTTCAGCCGCTGGGCCTGCCTGGTGTGGCACGACGAGGCCGCGGCGAATTTTGAGCACACCATGCGCATGAACCAGGTCTCGTCGTTGTGCCTGAGCGCGGCGTTTGTGGCCGTGCTGCTGTGGCGCTAGCGGCGCCAAGCGCCGAAAAACGGTAACTTGAACCGCTGGCAGCCGCGTAAACACAGCTGCTTTCTCCTTTCACCCCTGGTTTTATGCGTCGTTCCTGGCTTGCCCTGTTGCCGATGCTGGCGGCTTGAAACTCCACCCCTTCGGCCGTG
>DASVTG010000616.1:0-2325 GCA_036387695.1 Hymenobacter sp.
AACCCGATGGCCGAAATCATAAAAATGCCCAAAATGAGCGACACGATGACCGAAGGGACCATCGCGGCCTGGCTCAAGAAAGTGGGTGATAAAGTTAAATCCGGTGATATTCTGGCCGAAGTGGAAACCGACAAGGCCACCATGGAGCTCGAAAACTACGAAGACGGCACCCTGCTCTACATCGGGCCGAAAGAGAAGGAATCGGTGGTAGTGGACGGCATCCTGGCCATTGTGGGCAAAGAAGGCGAGGACTTTTCGGCCCTGCTGTCGGGCGCCCAGGGCGGCGCGGCGGCCCCCAAAGCCGAAGCAGCACCCGCCGCCGAAGCCCCAGCTCCCAAAGCGGAAGCACCGGCTGCTCCCGCACCAGCTCCCGCCGCTCCGGCCCCACAAGCGGCCCCTGCTGCGCCCGCCAATGGCAAAAAAGCCACCGTGGTGCGCATGCCTAAAATGAGCGACACGATGACCGAGGGCACCATTGCCGCCTGGTTGAAAAACGTGGGCGACAAGGTGAAGTCGGGTGATATTCTGGCCGAAGTCGAGACCGACAAAGCCACGATGGAGCTCGAAAACTACGAAGACGGCACCCTGCTCTACACTGGCCCCAAAGCCGGTGAAGCCGTAGCCGTTGACGGCATCCTCGCCATCATCGGCGAAGAAGGCGCTGACATTCAAGCCTTGCTGGGTGGCCAAAGCGGCGGTGCAGCTACCCCCGCCGCAGCCCCGGCCGAAACGGCCGCGCCCGCCGCAACTCCGGCACCAGCCGAAGCTGCCGCACCGGCTGCGCCAGCTGCTGCTCCCGCCGCTCCGGCCCAACCCGCCGCGGCCCCGTCAGCCAACGGTGGCCGCATCCTCGCTTCGCCTTTGGCCAAGAGCATTGCCAAAGAAAAAGGCATCAACCTGGCCCAGGTAGTGGGCAGCGGCGACAACGGCCGCATTGTGCAGCGCGACGTGGAGAACTTCCAGCCCAGCGCCGCCGCTGCTGCTCCGGTTGCCCCCGCTGCTCCGGCCGCTCCGGCTCCGCAACCGCAAGCGGCTGCCGCTCCGGCAGCTCAGCCTGCCGCCAGCGCGCCCGCTGCATCCTCCGATGCCTATACCGACACGCCCGTCTCGCAGATGCGCAAAGTCATTGCCAAGCGCTTGTCAGAAAGCCTGTTTACGGCGCCGCATTTCTATCTCACGATGGAAATCAACATGGACAAGGCCATGGAAGCCCGCGTGCGTCTGAACGAGCTGTCGCCGGTGAAACTCAGCTTCAACGACTTGGTGCTGAAGTCGGCGGCCGTGGCCCTGCGCCAGCACCCGGTGGTTAATTCCTCGTGGCTCGGCGACAAAATCCGCCAGAACAAGCTCATCAACATCGGCGTGGCCGTGGCCGTGGACGAAGGCCTCCTGGTGCCCGTGATTCGCAACGCCGACCAGAAAGGCCTCTCGCAAATTGCTACCGAAGTGAAAGAACTGGCCGGCAAGGCCAAGAGCAAGAAGCTGCAGCCCGCCGAGTGGGAGGGCAGCACGTTCACCATCTCGAACCTCGGCATGTTCGGCATTGACGAATTCACGGCCATCATCAACCCGCCCGACGCCTGCATCCTGGCCGTGGGCGGCATCAAGCAAACGCCCATCGTGAAGGACGGCCAGATTGTGGTCGGCAACATCATGAAGGTGACCTTGAGCTGCGACCACCGCGTGGTGGACGGCGCTACCGGCGCCGCTTTCCTCCAGACGCTGAAGGGGCTATTGGAAGACCCCATGCGTATGCTGATTTGAGGCAGCGGCCGCTAACATTTTTAAAAACCAGCTTTCACCGGCTGGTTTTTTTTTGCGCCTATAGACTAGATTGCAGGAATTAGAATAACTAATTTCAATAATCTACCATTTTCACCTTTTAGCGAGAGCTTTTGCCATGAAACGAAGTTTATTAATAGCCCCCATCTGCCTTGTGAGCAGCGTGGCTTGGGCCCAAACCACCACCCTGACGGGCCAAGTGCTGGACCCGGCGGGCCGGCCAGTAATTGGCGCCACGGTGGTGGAAAAAAGCACCAACAACGGCACCGCCACCGGCGCGGACGGCCGCTTTACGCTCCGGGCCCGCACCACCACGCCTCGGCTGGTCATCAGCTCGCTGGGCTATGCCACCCAGGAAGTGGCGGCAGAAGGTGCGCAAAGCATCAGGCTCGCTGAAAGCAGCACCAGCCTCGACGCCGTGCAGGTGGTGGGCTCGCGCAGCCAGAACCGCTCGGTGACCGATTCGCCCTCGCCCGTCGACATTATTGACGTTCGGGAGGTGACGGCCAAAACGGGCCAGCTCGACGTGAACCAGCTGCTGCA
>DASVTG010000617.1:0-1892 GCA_036387695.1 Hymenobacter sp.
GCGCAAGCAGAACAGCAAACTCACCACCTCACACCTCACCACCTCACTATTTCGTCAGCAGCGGCTGCAGCACCGACCACACCGTGCGGGCCACGATGCGGTGCCCGGCCGGCGTGGGGTGAATGCCGTCGGCTTGGTTGAGGCGCCGGTCGCCGCCCACGCCTTCGAGCAGAAACGGAATGAGCACCAGGTTGTTCTTGGCCGCAACTTCCTGGTAAAGGCGCTTGAAGTCCGCGGCATAAGACGCGCCTAGGTTGGGTGGAATTTGCATGCCCGCCAGCACGATTTGGGCGCCGGGGCTGCGCCGCCGCACCGTGTCGATGATGGCTTGCAAGTTGCGGCGGGTGTCGGTGAGGGGCAGGCCGCGCAAGCCGTCGTTGCCGCCAAGCTCCAGCACAAACACGTCCACCGGCTGGCGCAGCACCCAGCCCACCCGGCTGCGCCCGCCCGCCGTGGTTTCGCCGCTAAGCCCGGCGTTGACGACCTGGTACCCCAGCTTCATCGAGTCAATTTTTTCGCCCACCAACGCGGGAAAAGCTTCGTCCGGCTCCACGCCGTACCCCGCGGTGAGGCTGTTGCCAAAGAACAACAGGCGCTTGGTGCCACTGGGCGTGGCCGCCGGGGGCTGGGCCGTTTGGGCCGGGGGCGCCGCCGTGGGGGCATCGGCCGGCGGGTTGGAATTGCAGGCGCTCAGGGCCAGCAGGCCGGCGAGCGAAAAATAGGCAAGTTTCATGGGCAGCATTTTGGGCACGAAGCCGTAAAGGCAGAAAACATGGCGAAGGTTTCGGCGTCTTAGGTAACGAACGCGCGGCGGTGCGGTTGTGTGACGGCTCGTTGTGGAGGCGCCTACTTGCGTTTCGTCGCCTGCACCATTCGCACGAATCCCCAACCATCACCGTTCAACGCCGAGACGCAAGTAGGCGTCTCCACAACAACTTCGCATGAGCATCCTTCGCGTTGATAACCTCACCAAAACTTACCCCAGCGCCGAGCGCCCCCTCACGGTGCTGCACGCCGTTAGCTTCGACTTGGCCGCCGGCGACACCTTCGCCATTGTGGGACCTTCGGGTTCGGGCAAAACCACCCTGCTGGGTCTCTGCGCGGGCCTCGACCGCGCCACCTCGGGCAGCGTGTGGCTCAACGGCATTCAGCTTGACCACCTGAGCGAGGACCAGCGGGCGGCGGTGCGCAACCAGCACGTGGGGTTCATTTTCCAGAATTTTCAGCTCCTGCCCACCCTTACGGCTCTCGAAAACGTGCTGGTGCCGCTGGAGCTGCGCGGCCAGCGCGGCGCCACCCAAACGGCGTTGGCCCTGCTCGAGCGGGTGGGGCTGGCCGAGCGCGCCGGGCATTACCCGGCCCAGCTCTCGGGCGGCGAGCAGCAGCGCGTGAGCCTGGCCCGCGCCTTTGCCAACCGCCCGGCCGTGCTCTTCGCCGACGAGCCCACCGGCAACCTCGACCCCGACACCAGCGAGCGGGTGGTGAACCTGCTGTTTGAGCTGAACCGGGAGGCCGGCACCACGCTGGTCCTCGTGACCCACGACCTGGAACTGGCGGCTAAAACGCAGCGCACCCTGCGGCTCCGGGGCGGCAAAGTGGTGGAGGAAGTTCTGGGTTAAACAGAACGATAAACTCCCCTCCTTACCAAGGAGGGGATGTTCGAGCCAAGGGCTCGGACGGGGGTGGTTGTGAGCGTCTGCACCATCAGGAGCTGTTAGGGCCGCTTCGTTCAACGGACTCAACCACCCCAGCCAGCGCGTTGCACTGGCATCCCCTCCTTGGTGAGGAGGGGAGTTATTCGCCCACTTTCCTCCTCTTAAAAATGAATACTACTTCCTGGCTTTTCCGCATGGCATGGCGCGACAGCCGCCGCAGCCGGGCGCGGCTGCTGC